>NZ_JBIAFE010000025.1:0-54219 GCF_042869115.1 Micromonospora sp. NPDC007230
ATCGATGGCTCCACGCCTGTTTCCACTGCCGACCGAATCGCCGCCTTCGTCCGTGTCGCGCCGATCAACCCTTATGCGCTACTGAGATCACCTCACAGAGAACGCCGGCCCAACGTAGGAGGACCGGCGTTCCCAAGCTACGGCGTCAGCAGTAGGTGTAGCCGCTGCCGCGTTTGGTCCAGGTGCAGCTGTCGATGAGGGAGCCGGACGGGTTGCGCAGGTACGCGCTGTCGCCGGTGTTGTTCCAGACGTACCAGGAGCGACCCCAGTAACGGTGGGTTCCCTTGTTGGTGCCCTTGCCCGTGTGGATGATGATGCTGTTCCCGGCGGCGACCTTGTAGTCGCTGCTGAACTTGTAGGTGTAGCCGGCCTTGTCGCGCACGTACCAGCCCTTGAGGTTGATGGCGGTGCTGCGCTTGTTGGTCAGCCGGACGTATTCGGCGTTCAGGCTGCTGTTGGATCCGGTGTCGCTGCCCGGGGAGTCGTAGTAGACCTTGGTGATCATCACGGCCGGGGCGGCCTGCGCCGGAGCGGCGACGGCCAGAGACCCGCCGACAGCGACAGCGAGCGCCGAGGCGAAACCGATCAGCCTTCTCTTCAAGTCATCCCCCAGAGTGGAAAGTGGAGGCCGGCGTGAACCCATCCGCCGGCCGGATGCCTCGATGGCATCACCTTCACGCAAAACGTAACCATGGCGATCGACAAATTCGCTATCCACATGTCGGGCTAGAAAAACCGTGTCTACCTGGGCATCTGGAAGCACCCGCCCGGCTAGATCGGCAGCCGATTGTTGGAGCTGCCATCGGATAACAGATGAACGCGCACCGGGTGTTTGGTTCAACGGCCGGAGGCAGCAGGAAGCCAGCGCAAACCTCGATCAGGCCGGTGCCGGACGCCAATCAGCGGTTGCAGGAGAAGCCAAGCCGGCAGCGCCCGACAGCCGTCGGCGGGTCTCCGCCGACAGTCCCGCCGAGCACGCGAACCGGCGGGCGGGCGGACGGTCATGGACGTTGCAGCCCGGCCGACGTCACCGCCATGATCGTGATCGGACAAGCGATATGCGACGGCTGATCGGCGATGCCCAGGCAGGATGTACCGAGAGCGTACGAGGTTGCCGGCTGGAGGTGCGCGATCGACAGGAAAGCCCTCGAAAGGCTGGACGATGCCCGGCTCGCGGCGTGGGACACCCACCGTCTCGATGCGTTCGTTGACCTGCTGGCCGATGATTTCGTGCTTCGCGACACCACGATCGGCGCGCCAGTCACAACCAAGGAGGGCGCGCGCGAGTACGTGCGGGCACGGCTGACCGCGCTGCCGGACATGCGGATTCGCCGTACCAGCCGCCTCGTGGACGAGGATGATGGCTCGGTCGCCGCCGAGGTTGAGTTCACCGGGACCCATACCGGTCCCATGGCGGTGGGTTCGAGGCAGGTGCCGCCCACCGGCAAGACGGTGGTTGGGCGGGGAGCGTACTTCGCTCGGGTGAAGGACGGGCTGTTCGTGGAGCTCAGCATTCACCCGGACCTGGCGGGCATCATGGCGCAGCTCGGCCTGATGCCCTGACCCTACGCGAAGGCCATGCGAAAGGGCCCGGCGGTGGCGCCGAGCCCTTTCGTTCGCGCTCGGGACGTCCCTAGTTGACGATGGTTCCGTTGGTGGCCATCGAGCTGCCCATCGGGCCGCTGATCGTCTTGCCGAGCTCGACCGCCTGCGGGTCGCTGACCACGGCTGACGAGCCGAAAACCAGGGCAGTGTCGACCGCGCCACTGAACTTGTCGGCGTACTCCTTGGCTGCGGCGTGCAGGGTGTCCTGGGTGCCGAAGGTCAGCATGAGCGGGCCGTTCAGCGTCGCCATCAGGGCACCGCCGGCGAGTGCGTCGGGCCAGTCCATGCCGGTGGCGAGGCCGACGCTGCCGCCCTTGCCGAAGAAGTGGACGTTAACCACGTTGGCGGTTTCGAACCGGTCCTTACCGGCGAAGTCCAGGGTCGGGTACGGGTCGGTCGCCGCGACCGCCTGCTTGCCGATCGCGATGAGCTTGCTGCCGCCGGTCTGACGGGCGTCGAGGTAGGCCTTGGTCGTGGGTGGCAGCTTGGTGTCGTTGGTCAGCACCACCACGGCGGACATGTCGCTGCCGGGGCGGTTGCGGGAACCGGCTGCGGCGCCGGCTGCCAACGCGTCGGGGAAGTTCATCCCGGTCGCGACCAGCACCTCACGCGGGTTCGGGTTGATCGCGTTGGCGATCGCGATCGAGGTGCCGAAGCGGTCGGTGCCGGCGAGCCGGACGACCTTGTAGCCGAGCCCGGCCACCGCGTCAGCCACGGCGCGGGACAGGGCGCCCTCGCTGCCGAGCAGGTAGACGGTGCCGCCGGCCGGGAGTACCCGGCGGATCTCGTCGGCGGTCTGCGGCTGCAGCGCGGTGGGCGGGGTCAGCAGGAGCGGCCCCTTCTTGGCTGCGGCGAGGGCCGAGCCGCCGAGCGCGTCGGCGTACGTGTCGGAACGGGACAGGACGACGGCTCCGGCCCGCGGGCGGACGTCGGCGGGGTCGTCGTGCTTGGGCCAGTGGGCCTGGGAGGCGGCCACGGCGGTGCCGAACCGGTCCTTGCCGGCGACGCGCACCGTCCGGTCCTGCATTTGCGGCTGGTACGCCGGCACGCCGCTGAGTCCGTCGATGGCCCAGAAGCGGTCGGGCCAGCTACCGCTCGAATCGATCCGGACCACGGTCGGGGTGTCCGAGCCCACAGCGGTCCGGTTCACCAGGAGCGAGAGCCCGTCCGGCGAGAATTCGGGGTTGTCGTGGACTCCGCCGTTGTTGGTGAGGCGGGTCAGTTGTCCGCTGTACCGGAAGATCTTCCAGATGTCGCCGTCCCGCACGAACGCTACCCATTTTCCGTCCGGGGAGATCGTCGGGTTGCTGGCGTTGGTGGCGATTTCCTCGAAGTGCCGGTAGTCGTCGAGCGTTCCGATGGACGCGGTCCCGCTCGGGTTGCCGGCGCCGTCGTCGGCTTGGCGCTGGGCGACGATGTCGCCGGCGTTGTCGCTGTCCGGGTTCGAGTAGTTCGCGCCGTCCCATGGACTGAGGGGGTTCCGGACACCGTTGTAGTTGCGGGTGGACTCGATCTGCCACGGCCGGCCCAGCGGCTTGGCAGCCCACATGATCTCGCCGGTGCGCCCAATCCACTTCGGGTCGCGGCGTTCCGTTCCGGCCTCCGGCCCGACCACTTGGTGGACGTCATCCGGGTCGTCGTAGCGCAGGGTGCGGATCGCGCCGTCCCGGTTGACGAAGGCGGCACGGCTGCCGTCAGGCGACCAGGAAGCGCAGTTGATCTTCTCGCTGGCCGAGTTGGTGAAGACCCGCCCGTCGGAGAAGGTGAGGGAGCTGCTGCCGTTGCTCGCCGTCAGCCCGTAGGTGTTCGTGGAGTAGCCGGTGGTGGCCAAGGCCGGGGCCGTAGTAGCGGCGAACGTCCCCGCACCGGCGGCCAGGAGCGACGCCATCGCCGCGGCGAGGGGTCGTCGGGGGTGGTGTCGGGGCACAGCGCAACTCCTCGCGGGAGGTAGTCAGGGGAGGCCGGGCCCGGCGGATCGCGCCCGCGGCACGCGGCGGCAGGTGCACGATACGTGTTAACGATCAACCCTGGAAGCCCTGGTCACCGGGTCGGCGGTCGAAGCATGCTTGGGCCCTGATGGGGTGTGACACGCTGAGCGACACGCCGCTGGCCCGTCGTGTCCATGATCCGGCTGCGAATGCCCGCCACCTGGTACGACGGTGGCAAGCATGCTGCAGTGAGGGGGTACCGATGACCGGTGGACGGGAGACCGTGGAGGTCGGTCCGGTGGTGTTCCGCGCCGTCTACGACTCGCCCGCCTCGCTGCCGGGCCGGCACCGGTGGACCACCCCGGAGTCGGACGTACGCCGGCTGGAGAAGCTGCTCAACATGCCGGCGCGCAGCATCGGCGCCCCGCTCTGGGTCAGCGGCGACGAGCCGGACTGCCCGAAGTGCGGTCGCCGGGTGAACTGGTACGACATCGTCTCCTCCGCCCTGCACGGGGTGCACGACCGCACGATGATCGCCCGGGTGATCCTCGGTGAGCGCAAATACGTGAACACCGAGGTGCCGGACGCCATCCCCGGCGTGCACTGCGCCGACTGCCGCAGCCCGATCGAGGGGCTGCGCAGCTTCAAGTGCCACAACTGGGCGTACGCCTTCGAGGCGCTGGAGGAGGTCGTCGAGCGTATGTCCGGGGTGCCCCCGCAGCCGGCGCCGCCCCACCCGTCCGACGCTCCATAGCCCCTCCCCGCCACTGCGTGATCCCTGCCAACCGGCTGTGAACCGCCTGAGACTCCGGTGCCCGATGGGGATTTTCCCGACACCCTCCGGGTGAACGGAGTATGAACAGTTGGTGAGGTGATCCATGACTGACGCCGTCATGACCGACGTTCCGGATATCAGCGCGGACTGGTACCACGACATCGTGCGGTACGCCGACAGCACGCCGCAGCCGGTGCACTGGTTCGCCACCCACTTCACCGAGGGTGCGATCCTGCTGCTCGGCGTGCTCATGGTGCTGGCCGCGCTGACCCGGCTGGCCGGCGGGGACGCCCGGGGCCGGGCACTCGCCCTGGCCGCGCCGGTCACGGTGCTGCTGTCGTACGGCGCCAGCGAGGGGCTCAAGGACCTGATCGCCGAGGACCGGCCCTGCCGCAGCCCCGCCGACCTGGTGATCGTCGCCGGGCACTGCCCACCCGTCGGCGACTGGTCGTTCCCCAGCAACCACGCCACGATCGCCGGCGCGCTGGCCGCCACCACGCTGCTGCTGCACCGCCGGATCGGCCTGGTGGCCGCCCCGCTGGCCCTGCTGGCCGCGCTGTCCCGCACCTTCGTCGGGGTGCACTACCCGCACGACGTGGCCGCCGGCCTGCTGCTCGGGGTCCTCGTCGGCACCCTGCTCACCCCGCTCGCCGCCCGCCCGGTCGCCGAGCTGCTGGCTCGGCGCAGCCGTCGCGCCGCCCGACCACTCACCCGCCCCGCCCGCCGCTGATCCACCCGCCGCCGCCGTGCCCATGACCACCCTGGCCGCAGCTTCACGGAAACAGTCCTTGTCCCGCGCGTGATGGCCACTCTTTCGGTGAAGGTGTGGCCACCGGGTGGCGACGGAGGACAGGCGCGGCGGGCGGCGTCAGGGGGTGAGGAGGAGGGCCAGGGCGGTGGCGAGGATGAGGAACGGGCCGAAGGGCAGGTGGCTGGACCAGCGGACCCGGCGTGCCGCCAGCAGGGCCAGCCCGACCAGCGCGGAGAGGCTGACGGCGAGCACCAGCCCGACCATCAGCACCGACCATCCGTACCAGCCGAGCAGCGCGCCCGCGCCGAGGGCGAGCTTGGCGTCGCCGAGCCCGAACCCGCGCCGGCCGAGCAGCAGGGTGGTGGCGGCGAAGCCCGCGCCGAGGACGAGCCCGGCGGCGGTGGCCCGCAGCCAGGGCGCCGGACCGGCCCCGGCCAGCGCGGCCACCCCGAGCAGCGCCCAGACGCCGGCCGCCGCCGGATAGGTGAGGCGGTCCGGCAGCCGGTGCACGGCCGCGTCGATCAGGGCCAGCGGCACCGCCCAGGCGAGCCACCAGGCGACCGCCGCCCGCCCGCCGAGCGGTCCGTCGGCCAGTGCGAGCGCCACCACCGCCGCGGCCAGGGCGGCTTCCACCGCGCCGGGCGGCGCGCCGATCCGGGCCCGGCAGCCCGGGCAGCGGGCCGCCGGCCCGAGCGCCGGCAGCGGGCGGTCCAGGCCGACCGGCGTGCCGCAGCGGTCGCACCCGGCCCGGTCCACCGAGCCCGGGGGTACGGCGTACCGCGCGACCGCCAGCCGCATCGGCGGTACGAGCGCCAGGGCGGCGAGCAGCCGCACCACCGGACGCCGGGCAGGGGTCTCCGATCCGGTGCCCCGGAGCCGTACGGTCGTCACGTCGCCCCTCCGGCACGGTTGCTGACCGTTCCACTCTGGATCACGGAGAGTGATATTGGCCGCGCCGACGTGTGGCGGATGGCGCGGAAACCGGCGTCCCGACCGCAGCGGCCGGAGGCCGGGAGATCGGCGACCAACCGCAGTGGAACAGCCCGGATTCCGGCGGGACGGATCGGACCAGAGGCACCGATGCCACCCATTCCTCCACCGCTCGACCGCCAACCGGCCCGGCCGGGCTCTTGACAGGTTGCGGGCACTCCTGCCACCAGCCTGACTGCCCGTCGGGCGAGCGTCGCCGTTCGGACACCCACCGACCACCACCACCTGCCATCACTCAAAGTAGTCGAATGAATTGCCTCTGTTGCATCGGCGGACGTCAGCCTATGCTCGCCCCTTGGGTACGGCGCAACCCCGAGCAATTGGCGTCGGAGGCCAATCGGAGACAACCTTTCGAATTCAGTAAAGATCAACACAGGTAATTGCAGCGGCAGTCAGTTGAGGCCCGGTCACATTCATCCGGGCGCGCTTCCGCATGCCCGGAGTACGCCCGCGCGACCGCTCCGGGCCATCACCGAGGAGGGCACGGCGTTGCGCACACGGGATTCCCGCCGCTGGACAAGCTGCCTGCTCAGCCTTGCCCTGCTGGGTGCGAGCGCCGGTTGCGGCACCGAACCGGAGGCGGCGGCCCGTCCACTGACCGGGACCGGCGGCGCGCCGGCCACCCAATCGACGGCCGACGAACAAGCGGCCGGAAAAGCCGCCCTCGCCGCCTATTCCGGCTATCTGGACGCGTCCCGCACGGCGAGCGCGCGCAGCGACCCGGCGCATCCCGCGCTGGCCCGATTCCTGGCGGATCCACTGCTGACCCGGGTTCGGGTGGCAATTCGTGAGGCGAAGGAGCACGGCGCGATGCGCACCGGAACGCTCGTTTCCGATCCCACTGTCGTGTCGGTCGACCTGGCCGCCGACCCGCCCGTCGTGGAGATCCAGGACTGCCTGGACGCCACCGGCTACCGCCTGGTCTACGCCAAGGACCACCGGCTCGTCCCCGGCACCCGCGGCGGGCGGTACCTGGCCACCGCCACCGCCGCCCGCTACCCGGACGGCCGATGGCTGATCACCGCCGGTGCCGCGCATCAGGACCAGCCGTGCTGACCTGGGGAGGAAGGGGTGTCCCGGCCCGCCCGACCCGGGCCGGGACACCCCGAAGGCTGCTGCTCGCCGCCGGCCTGGCGTTGCTGCTCACGCTGACCGGCGTACCCGCCCGGGCGGCCGGCCCCGGCGGCGACTGCCCGCCCGGCCAGAACGACTGCAACGTCTGGGACGACGATCCGGGCGTCCCGGGTCCGGGCGGCGGCGGGAACGCCGGCGGGGGCGGCAACGGTGGTGGCACCGCCCCTAAGTGCCAGTGGAACGGCCGGGCCATCCCCTGCTACGACGACCAGCTGGGCTGGTTCAACAATGCTGACGGCTGCTACTACAAGCTGGCCGAGCCGCAGCAGGCCGCGCCCGAGGGCCAGCAGTGGTACCTCCAGACCTGCAACGGCGGTGACCTGGGCGCGCAGACCATGGTGCTGCGGGACGCCCCGCCGCCCGGCTACGGCGCGCCGCCCGACCCGGAGGAGTTGGCCCGCCGCGCGCTCGCCTCGATCTCGCTGCTGCCGCCGCGGATCGCGGTCGCGCCCCGACGGAGCAAGGGCCCGGGCCTGGTCGGCCTGCCGGTCTGGATGTGGGCCAGCAGCGGGTCCTCCTACTTCGGGCCGCTGCGCGCCTCCGCCTCGGACCGGGGGCTGACGGTCCGGATCACCGCCCGGGTGACCCGGATCGTCTGGAACATGGGCGACGGCAGCAGCATCACCTGCCGCAAGCCGGGCACCCCGTACGCCGCCGACGGCCCCCGGGCCGGGTTGACCTCCCCGGACTGCGGCTACCACCGCGGGTACGCCCGGGCCGGCACCTACCAGGTCAGCGCCACGACCTACTGGACCGTGCGCTGGGTCGGCGGGGGCGAGAGCGGCGACATCGCGCAGAGCCGGGTCAGCGGCACGGTCCCGGTGCAGATCAACGAACTCCAGGTGGTGACCCGATGAGCGCGAGGATGGTGGCCCGGTGAGTGTGGCGACCCGGAACGGGACCCCGCTGGACGCGCCGGTGGCGCCGCCCCGGGTGGTCCGGCAGCGGCGGATCCGCCCCGGCCTGCTCGGTCTGGCGGTGCTGCTGATCGCCCTCGGCGGGCTGGGCGCGGCCTTCGCGGTCACCTCGGTCCGGTCCACCGGCAGCTACCTGGCGGTGGCCCGCCCGGTCGAGGTGGGCCGGCAGCTCAGCGCCGACGACCTGGTCGCGGTACGGGTCTCCGGCGGCCAGGGGCTGCAGCCGGTGCCGACCCGGCGGCTGAAGGAGGTGGTGGGCCTGCGGGCGGCCGTCCGGCTGACCCCGGGCACCCTGCTCACCGCGGCGCAGCTCACCGACGCCCCGCTGCTCGGGCCCGGGCAGCAGCAGCTCGCGCTCGGGCTCAAGCCGAGCCAGGTGCCGGCCCGTACGCTCCACCCCGGCGACAAGGTCCTGCTGATCAGCACCCCGGACAGGAACGCCGAGGGCGGGGCGCGCGCCGGCGGCACCCGGTTCGAGGCCACGGTGATCGACACCGTCGCACCGGAGCACGACGATGTGGTGGTCTATCTGGCCCTGGCCGTCCGGGACGTGCCGGCGGTGGTGGCGCTCGCCGCGGACGACCGGATCGCGCTCGTGCTCACCGGGGCGGCCTGATGGCGGTCATCGCCCTGGTCTCGGCCAAGGGCTCCCCGGGCGTCACCACCGCCGCGCTGGCCGCCGCGCTGAGCTGGCACCGGCGGCTGGTGCTGGCCGAGTGCGACCCGGCGGGCGGCTCGATCCTCGCCGGCTATCTCGGCGGCGCGCTCGACGGTCCCCGGGGCATCGGCGAACTGGCCGTCGGTGAGCTGCGCGACGGCAACCTGGAGGGCGCCTTCTGGTCGCAGCTGGTCGACCTGGACGCCCCGAAGCGGGAGCGGCTGCTGCTGCCCGGCGTGGTCGACCCGGCCCAGGCCGGCAGCGTGAGCCCGCTCTGGCAGCGCTTCGCCGACTTCTTCACGAGTCTGGAGCAGGGTGTCCCGCCGTACGACGTGCTGGTCGACTGTGGCCGGCTCCAGGTGGGCGGCCCACCGTGGCCGGTGCTGCGGGCCGCTGCGGTGGTGCTGCTGGTCACCCGCGCGCACCTGCCGGACCTGTCGGCCACCCGGTCGACCGTCCGCGCCATCGAACGGGACTTCACCGAGCACCGGGTCCCTCCGGGCACCCTGCGCCTGCTGGTGGTCGGGGACGGGCACGGCACCAGCGAGATCAGCAAGGCGCTGCGGCTGCCCGTGATCGCCCGGCTGCCGCACGACCCGCGTACCGCCGCGGTGCTCAGCCTCGGCGGCACCGTACGCTCCGGCCGGCCGCTGATGCGCGCGGCCGGCGCCCTGGAGGTGCCGGTCGGGGCGCTGCTGGACCGGCGGCGGGCCCGGCTGGCCTGGCCGGGGGCGGCGCCACCGCGGGCGGTGACCGCACCGAGCGGGCCGGGGGTGTCCGGTGCGGTTTGAGCCGGTCTCCCACGACCCGCGCGGGCAGCAGCCCGGCGCCACCTCCACCGTGCCGCCGCTGGTCCCGCCGAATCGGCACCATCCCGGCGCACCGGCCGTCGCGCCGCCGGCGCCTTCACCGCCGCCCCGCCCCCGGGTCGACTTCGCGGTGGTCCGCGAGCTGCGCCGGGAGTTGAGCGAGCGGCTCACCCTCTGGCAGCGGGGCCGGGAGTTCGACGCGGACGCCGAGGAGGTCGAGCGGGCCCGGCTGGCCGTCGCGGTGGTCTCCGCGTACGCGGACTCGGTGCGCCGGGCCGGCACGCCGATGCCCGCCGATGCGGAACGGCTGCTGCTCGACCAGGTGACCGCCGAGCTGGTCGGCCTGGGGCGACTCCAGACGCTGCTGGTCGACGAGACCATCGAGGAGGTGCACATCCTCGGCTGCGACCAGGTACGCATCACCCGGCACGGCGGCGGCGTGGACTGGGCCGAGCCGATCGCCGACAGCGACGACGAACTGGTGGAGATCCTCCAGGCGGCGGCCCGCCGGGCCGGGGCCACCGAGCGGTCGCTGTCCACCTCGAAGCCGACCCTCGACCTGCAACTGCCGGACGGCAGCCGGCTCGCCGCGGTCTTCCTGGTCAGCCACCGCCCGTACGCGGTGATCCGCAAGCACAACACCCTGGCGGTGAGCCTGGAGGACATCGCCGGCGGCCGGCCCGACCTGGACGAGATGATCGACCCGCTGCTGCGCGACTTCCTCCGCGCGTCCCTGCGGGCCGGGCTGAACATCATGGTCGCCGGGCTGGCCGGGGCGGGGAAGACCACGGTGATCCGGGCGCTGATGGACGAGATCCCGGCGGACGAGCCGTACGTGCTGCTGGAGGAGAGCCGCGAGCTGCTGCCGGCCCGCCGGGGGCAGCGGCACCGGGCGGTGATGAGCTTCGAGGCCCGGGAGGGGCACGGCGAACGCGGGCTGGACGGCCGCCCGGCCGGTGAGGTGAGCATCGCCGACCTGATCCCGGTCGCGCTGCGGATGGGCGTGCTGCGGATCATCGTCGGCGAGGTCCGGTCCCGGGAGATCGTGCCGATGCTCCAGGCCATGACCACCAGCCGCGGGTCGATGTGCACCATCCACGCCCGTACCCCGGCGGGGGTGAGCGAACGGATCATCGAGCTCGCGCTCTCCCACGGCCGGGAGATGACGGTCGACCAGGCGCGCCGGATGGCCGGCAACGCGCTCGACCTGATCGTCTACGTCACGGTGGAGGACGAGACGGCGATCGGCGGTCGCAAGCACCGCTTCGTCTCGCATGTCGAGGAGGTGATCGGCGTCGGTGACGGCAACCGGATCACCACCACCTCGGTCTTCGGGCCGGGGCCGGACGGCCGGGCGGTCCCCCGCCACCTCCCCGAGCGGATCCGGGACCAACTGCTGCGCGTCGGCTACGACGCCCGGCTGCTGACCCGCTTCATCGAGGCCGGCACCGGCGCCTGGCGCCGCCCCCGGCACACCCACCTCGACGGGCGGCAGTCATGAGCGCGAGGAGTGAACCGGTCCTGCGAGCCCCGCAGTCGCGAACAGAGGCAGGCTCATGACGATGATCGAGCTGGTCGCTCTCTTCTCCGGCGCGGCGGCGGTGGCCGGGCTGGTGCTGGCCGTGGTCGCGCTGGTCGGCACCGACCGGCCGGCGGGTCCGGCGGCGGGCACCCGGCCGGTGCTGCGCCGGGTCTGGACCGGGTCCGGAGCGAGCCGACGGGAGCGGCATCAGTACCAGGTGCAGCTCGGCGCGGCGGTGGTGGCCGGCGCGGTGTCCTTCCTGCTGACCGGGCTGCCGGTGGTCGGCCTGCTGGTGGCGCTGGCGGTGCCCGGGGTGCCGTGGCTCTTCGGGGTGGGCCGGGCCGAGCAGCGGGCCATCGCCCGGGTCGAGGCGGTCGGCGAGTGGACCCGCCGGCTGAAGGACATCTGCGGCACCGGCCAGGGCCTCCAGCAGGCCATCGTCGGCACCATCGCCACCGCCCCCGAGGAGATCCAGGAGGAGGTACGCACCCTCGCCGCCCGGCTCCAGGCGGGCTGGCTGGCGAGGTCGGCGCTGCTCGCCTTCGCCGACGAGATCGGCGACCCGGTCTGCGACCAGGTGGTGGCCGCGCTGATCCTGCACCTGACCGACCGCGGCGAGCGGCTGGGTGACGTGCTCGGCTCGATCGCCGCCGCCGCGTCGGCCGAGGTGGCCACCCGGCGGGAGGTGGAGGCCAAGCGCACCCAACCCCGGTTCGCGGTCCGCTTCCTCACCGGGATGACCCTGGCCGCGCTCGCGTACGGGCTGGTCAACACCGAGTACATCCGGCCGTACCGGACGCCGGTCGGGCAGCTCGTGATGGCGGTGCTGGGTGGCGCGTTCATCGGGCTGCTGGTCTGGGTCCGGTCGATGAGCCAGCCGCCCCGGCCCGCGCGCTTCCTGCCGGCTCCCGACCCGGACGAGGTGATCGCGTGAGCGAGCGGAGCGAGCGAACCATCAAGCTCAGTAGCGCGGCGCATCGCGCCGCCGCGGCGCGGAGCGAGGCGGCGGCGTGAGCGCGCGGAGTGTGCTGGCGAGCCCCGCGGTCGCGAACGAAAAGAGGCTCAGGTGATCCTCAACTGGCAGCTCGCCGCGGCCGTGCTGGGCGGGGCCGCCGTCGGGCTCGGCCTCTTCCTGCTGGTCCGCGAGGCGCTGCCGGCCACCCCCGCGCTCGGCCCCGCGCTGCGCCGGCTGCACCAGCCGCCCGGGCAACTGGCCACCGCCCGGGGCGGGCCGGACTGGCTGGGCGGTTTCTCCCGCTGGCTGCGCCCGCCGCACCGGCAGCTCGCCCTGCTCGACCGCACCCCCGAGCAGTACGCCCTGTCGGTGCTGCTCTCCGCCCTGATCGGGTTCGCCACGCCGGCCCTGGCGTCGGCGGTGCTGTTCCTCGGCGGGGTGTCGCTGCCGCTGGTCGTACCCGTGTTGGGCAGCCTGGGGGTGGCGTTCCTGGCCGGTCTGCTCGCCCACCGCGAGGTGCTGGCGAAGGCGGACGCCGCGCGGGACGAGTTCCGCCAGGCGGTCTGCACCTACCTGGACCTGGTGGCGTTGCAGCTGTCCGCGGCGCACGGCCCGGTGCAGTCGCTGGAACGGGCGGCGGCGGTCTGCGACGGCTGGGTCTTCGACCGGATCCGGGAGGCGCTGCGGATCGCCCAGCTCCAGATGCACTCGCCCTGGGACGAGCTCCAGGAGCTGGCCGACCGGATCGGTATCCCGGAGCTGGGCGACGTGGGCGCGATCATGCGCTCCTCCGGCAGCGAGGGCGCCCAGGTGCACGAGACCCTCCGCAGCCGCGCCGACTCGCTGCGCGACCAGATCCGCACCGACAACCTGGCCCGGGCCGAGGGGGTGACCAGCCGGCTGGACATCCCGGGCTCGTTGCTGGTCTTCGTACTGCTCGGCTTCGCCGTCTATCCGTTCCTCGCCCGTCTGTGAGCCACCTGCGAGAAGGAGAACACCATGCGCCTGTCCACCTACCTGTACACCGCGGTGACCAGCCGCTTGGCCGAGCTACGGCGGGACACCGAGCGCGGCGACAGCCCGGTGCCGACCGCGGTGATCATCTTTGGCCTGGTCGCGGTCGCCATGGCGGTCACCGGACTCGCCCTGGCCAAGGCCAACAACTGGATGAACGCCATCCCGGACAACACGGCGCCGAAGGCGCCGTGATGCGTCGCCCCGCTCGTACGGACCGGACCCGGCCGGCGTCCGCCGGCCGAACCACCGGCCGGTGCGACCCGGGGCGGATCGCCGCCGTCGTCCGTGGTCGGGTCGCCGAAGGCGGGGCGGAGCGGGGGGCCAACCCGGTCGAACTGGCGGTGGTGATGCCGGCGATCCTGGTGCTGCTCTTCGCCTCGATCCAGGTCGCCGTCTGGTTCGTCGCCCGGTCCACCGCCCTCAACGCGGCGCAGACCGGGGTCAACGCCCAGCGTGCGTTCCAGGCCCCGCCCGACGCGGGCCGGGACCGGGCCAGCACCTTCCTGCGCGCCGCCGGTGACTGGCTCGTCGACTGGCAGGCCCCCGGCCCCACCTGCACGACGGCCGCCACCGAGGTCACCTGCACGGTCAGCGGGCGCAGCCTGTCAGTGATTCCGGGGGTCCACTTCCCGGTCCGGCAGACCGCGCACGGCACGGTCGAACGCTGGACGACGGGGTGAGGCGCATGGCGGGCCGGCGGGAACGGGGTTCCGTCTCGATCGAGGTGGCGGTGCTCGCCCCGGCCTTCATCGGGCTGATGGTGCTGGCCGGGGTGGCCGGGCGGACGGCCGTGGCCGCCGAGGCGGTGGAGTCGGCCGCGCACGATGCCGCCCGGGCCGCCTCGATCGCTCGGGACGCGGGTGCCGGCCGGACCGCGGCCACCGACGCGGCCCGCCGTCAGCTCGACTGGTCGGGCCTGCACTGCACCGCCCCGCCGGCACTGTCCTTCCGAGGCTCGGTACGGGAGAGGGAAACCAGCTTCGCCGCCGCGTACCGCAGCGCGCCCGGAGTGCCGGCCACCGTCACGGTCACGGTGACCTGCAGGGTCTCCTTCGCCGACCTGAGGGCGCCCGGGCTGCCCGGGGTGCCGGGCGGCAAGACCATCTCGGCGAGCTTCACCTCCCCGCTGGACACCTACCGGAGTCGACGATGAGCGGTGGGCACGTGTCGGAGAGCGGCCGGGTGAGCATCTTCCTCGCCGTGGCGATGACCGGCGTACTCGTGATCATCAGCCTGGCCTACGACGGCGCCGGGCAGCTCCGCTCGTTGCAGCGCGCGGACAACCTGGCCGCCGAGGCGGCCCGCAGCGGTGGCCAGGTCATCGACCGGGCCCGGGCGATCGAGGGCGGCCCGAAGGAGATCGACGAGGCGGGCGCCCGGGACGCTGTCGCGGACTACCTGCGGGCCGCCGGCGGGGTCCGCGGCCACGACGTCAGCTTCCCGGTGGTCGACGGCGAGAAGCAGATCCGGGTGCGCGTCCGCATCACCTACCGCCGGAACCTGCTCGGCCTGTTCGGCCTGGACAACCCCGTCACCGTCACCGGTGAGGCCACCGCGCGGGCGCTCACCGGGGCACCGTAAGGAAAGGAAGGCAGCCATGGCCGCACCGCAACGCTCCGCCGTACGGCGGACCGGCCAGGTCCTCACCGGGCTCGGCGCCCTCGTGGTGCTCTGTGCGGTGCTGGCCGGCGGGCCGCTCGCGCTTCTCGCCTTCGCCGGCAACCCCCTCCCCGATCACCTGCCCACCCTCGCCGAGGTGGGTACGGCGTTGACCAGCCGCGACGACGGGCAGCTCTTCCTGCGGGCGCTGGCCGTGGTGGGCTGGTTCGGCTGGGCGACGTTCGCGTTTTCCGTACTGGTGGAGTTGCTGGCGGCGGCGCTGCGCCGGCCGGCGCCCCGGCTGCCCGGGATGCGCCGGCAGCAGCGGGCGGCGGCCGCGCTGGTCGGCTCGGTGGCGCTGATCCTGGCGGCGAGCCCGGCCGCAGCGAGCGCCGCCAGCCTGACCGCCCCGTACCCGGCCGCCGCCGCGCCCCCGGTCGTGGCCGCGCCGCCGCTCGCCGCCGCGCCGCCGGCCGCCGCCGCGCCGCCGGTCGTGGCCGCGCCGCCGGAACAGGCCACGCTGAGGCGCGCCGCCCCGCCGGAACAGGTGGCCGCTCCCGCGCTCGCCGCCCCGCCGGCGTCCGACGCCGGCGCGCCGGCCGTCTACCGGGTGGCGAAGGGCGACTACCTGGGCACGGTGGCCGAGCGGTACCTGGACGACTTCGAGCGCTACCGGGAGGTGGCCCGGCTGAACCGGCTCGCCGACCCGGACCGGATCCGCCCCGGCCAACTGCTGAAACTGCCCGCGGGCGCGGTGGATGACGGTGCCCGCCGGCACGCCACCGGAGCGGTGGTCACCCCGGCCCGGCCGGCCCCCGGCCCGGGTACGCCGGCCGCCGCTCCGGACGGACCGGCGGCGCCCGGATCGTCGACGACGCCCCTGAACGGAGCGGGCGTGACGTCGAACGCGGGCGGTGCCGGGGCGATCGGGCAGGCGCCGAAGGCGAAGCCGTCCCCAGGGCGGACCGGGGCGGGGCCCACGGTGGCGGAATCGGCGGGCCAGCCGCCGGCGATGGCGGCGGGGGCCTCCCCGGCCACCGCCGAGGACGGCATCAACCGGCCGCTGGCGATCTCGGCGGTGCTGGCCGTGGCGAGCATCGTCGGCGCGCAGATCGGGGCGGTGCTCGGCCTGCGGAGACGGCCGGTGGCCCGGGCCGCGGGCCGGGCGCTGGCCATCGGCCGGCATCGGAAGGACTGACCCGCGGCCCCGGTCAGGGCAGGCGGGCCTCGAGCCGGCCGTTGACCACCCGGGTCGGCAGGATGACCTGGTCGTTGGCGGCCGGCCCGTGCACCACCTCGCCACCGTTGAGCCGGAACGTGCTGCCGTGCCACGGGCACACCACGCAGTCGTGGCCGTCCACCTGCTCCACCTTGCCCTCGCCGAGCGGGCCGCTCTGGTGCGGGCAGCGCTCCAGCATCACGGTGACGTCGTCGCCGTGCCGGTAGAGGATCACCGCCACGTCGTCGATCTCCCGGGTGACGAGCTGCCGCTGCGGCACGCTGGACAGGTCACCCAGCGGGTGCCAGCCCTCGCTCATCAGGTGCATCTCCGAGATGCTCTGGCTGACCTGCGCCCCCTGCTTGTAGGCGAGGTGCCCACCCAGGTACGCCCCACCACTCGCCGCCGACAGCCCCGCGTACGCGAGCGCCCGGCCCATGCCGTGCCGGCCGTTCCGCCGGGCGACCAGCGAGCCGACGTAGCAGGCCAGGGCGATGCTGTTGGCGGTGGCGTGCACCAGGCCGACCCGCCGCTGGTCGCGGGACAGGGCCGCCCAGTCGTTGAGTCCGGCGACGGCGGCCGGTACGGCGGTCACCGTGCCCGCCGCGATCAGGGTGGTCGCGGCCCGGCGCTGCCCCGGCATCAGGTCCAGCACCGCGGCGCTCATCCAGGCGCCGACAGGCAGCTGCACCATCGCCGGGTGCAGCGGGTGCCCCAGCCAGACACCGTGCAGGAAGTCCCGGATCCGCTGGCCGCGCAGGGTGCCCTGGACGGCCCGCTGAAGCCGGTCGCCGATCCCGTCGAGCCGGGAGTTCTGTTCGAGTTTCATCAATAGTCCGCGCACCCGGTCCAACTTCCCGGCAGCCGAGCTCCCAAACCGGGCGGCAACCCCGAATCACCCCATCGGGTGTCAGCTCGCGGAGCCGCCTCGGGGCGGTAAATCCGTCGCCTTCCGCGCCGCCGGCCGCCATCGTGGTCCGGGTGTACGCGCACGCCTCCCGCACCCCGTCGTCTTTGCCAGCGGCCCGGCTGGTCGCGGCGCTGAGCCGCCCTGAGGCCGTACCCCCGCCGCTGCTGATGCTGCTCGGGATGGTCTCCACCCAGGTCGGTGCGGCGGTGGCCAAGCAGCTCTTCGCCGCCACCAGCGCCGGGGGCACCACCACGCTGCGGCTCGGCCTCGGCGCGTTGGTCCTGCTGGCCGTCACCCGCCCGGCGCGGTGGCCCGGCTGGCGGGCGGCCGGGCTGGTCGGTGCGTTCGGGGTGGCGATGGCCGCCATGAACCTCGCCTTCTACGCCGCCCTGCAGCGGGTGCCGCTCGGGGTGGCGGTCACGGTCGGCTTCGCCGGCCCGCTGCTGGTGTCGCTGCTGGGCAGTCGCCGGGTGGTCGACGTGCTCTGGGCGCTGCTGGCCGGGGCCGGCGTCCTGCTCCTGGCCGGGCTCGGCGGGATCGGGGTCGACCCGCTCGGGCTGCTGCTCTGCGCGCTGATCGCGGTCGGCTGGGCCGGGTACGTGCTGCTCGGCAAGGCGATGAGCGGGCACGTGCCGGGCAGCCGGGGGCTGGCGTTGGGCATGGCGGTGGGTGCACTCTGCGTACTCCCGTTCGGGGTGGCGTCCGGCGACGCGGAACTCCTCGACCCCCGCATCGTGGCGCTCGGGCTTGGGGTGGCGCTGCTGTCGTCGGTGCTGCCGTACTCGGCGGAGCTGGCCGCGCTGCGCCGGATGCCGGCACGGGTCTTCGCGGTGCTGCTCAGCCTGGAGCCGGCGGTGGCGGCGCTGGTGGGCGCGCTGCTGCTCGGCGAGTTGCTCGCCTGGCCGCAACTACTCGGCGTGGCCTGCGTGGTGGGGGCCGCCCTCGGCGCCACCCTGGCCCGCCGCGGCTGAGCGCTCACCGGCCACGCGGCTCGCGCCGCCCACCGGGCGGGCCGCGCCCTCGAGCCGGTCACCGAGCCCGGGCCCAGGAGAGGAAGCGCCGGGTCAGGTCGCGCGCCTCGTCCTGGCGCGCATTTTCGAATCTCGTCCATTTGCCGTTCGTGGCGGACAGAAACTGTCCAAGATCTGGAGGCGGCTTTCGGGAACCAACTCGCGCCGGCCCGATTCGTTTACGCCATCAGCTCCAAAGCACGCGCTGACCAGTAACCGCACTCGCCGCACAGCGCACGGATCCTGCCGCCCCCCACACGGCGGCGATGCTGGCACGCCGGCCGACGTCGAGGGCATGCTGACCCGATGGGAGTACGCGTCGAGCATGCCGGGCCGGTGACCACGGTGATCCTGGACCGGCCGGAGGCCCGCAACGCCGTCGACGGCCCGACCGCCCGGGCCCTGGCGGACGCGTTCCGCGCGTTCGAGGCCGACCCGGACGCGGCGGTCGCCGTGCTCTGGGGCGCCGGCGGCACCTTCTGCTCGGGCGCCGACCTCAAGGCCATCGGTACGCCCCGCGGCAACCGCGTCGAGCCGGAGGGCGACGGCCCGATGGGCCCGACCCGGATGCGCCTGTCCAAGCCGGTGCTCGCCGCGATCTCCGGGTACGCCGTGGCCGGCGGCCTGGAGCTGGCGCTCTGGTGCGACCTGCGGATCGCCGAGTCGGACGCGACGCTCGGGGTGTTCTGCCGACGCTGGGGCGTACCACTGATCGACGGCGGGACGGTGCGGCTGCCCCGGCTGATCGGGGAGAGCCGGGCCATGGACCTGATCCTCACCGGCCGCCCGGTCCCGGCCGAGGAGGCGTACGCGATGGGTCTGGTGAACCGGCTGGTCGCCCCGGGCGAGGCCCGGGCGGCGGCCGAGCGGCTGGCCGCCGAGATCGCCGGGCACCCGCAGACCTGCCTGCGCAACGACCGCGCGGCGCTGCTCGCCAATGCCGGCCTGCCCGAGCCGGAGGCGATGGCCACCGAACTCGCCTTCGGCACGGAGTCGCTGATCACCGACGCGATGAAGGGCGCCGCCCGGTTCACCGAGGGCGCCGGCCGCCACGGCGCACCGGCCGACTGAGCCGGGCCTACTTCAACGACCGCAGCGCGTCCTCGATGGCGCGGTGGAACGTCGGGTACGCGTAGATCATGTGCCGGAGGTGGCTGACCGGGACCGCCGCGTGCACCGCCACCACCAGCGCGGACAGCACCTCGCCGCCGGCCGGGCCGACCGAGGTGGCGCCGACCAGCACGCCCTGGTCGGCGTCGGCGATCAGCTTGATGAAGCCCTCGTTGCCGGCCTTGTGGATCCAGCCCCGGGCCGAGGCGGTCAGGTCGGCGTACCCGATCTGGACGTTGATGCCGCGCTCGCGGGCCTGCCGCTCGGTGAGGCCGACCGCGCCCACCTCCGGGTCGGTGAAGGTGACCCGGGGCAGCGCGCGGTAGTCGGCGCGCGGAACGCTGCCCGGCGCGGCGGTCGGCCCGCCGGCGCTCATCGCCCCGCCGACCGCGCTGGCCGCCCCGGCGGCGCCGCCGACCACGCTGGCGGTGCCGCTCGCGTCCGGGCCGCCCTTGGTATGCCGCATGTGGTCGAGCACGTCGGCCACCACGATGGCCGCCTGGTACATGGCGATGTGCGTGAACGCGCCCTCGCCGGTGAGGTCGCCGACCGCCCAGATGCCCTCGGTGACGTGCATCCGCTCGTTGACCGGCAGGTAGCGCTGGGCGGCGTCCACGCCGACGGTGTCCAGGCCCAACTCCTCCAGGTGCGCCCTCCGGCCGGTCACCACCAGCAACTGCTCGCCGGTGAAGTCGGTGCCGTCCGCGTGCATGGTGAAGGTGGTGCCGTCGTGGCTGACCCGCCCGGCCCGCACCCCGGTCTCGATCCGTACGCCGTCGGCGCGCAGCGCCCGGGCGGCCACCTCGGACGCCTCCGGCTCCTCGATGGCGAGCACCCGGTCGGCCGCTTCGATCACGGTCACCTGGACGCCGAACCGCGCGAAGACCTGGGCCAGTTCCAGCCCGATCGCGCCGCCGCCGAGCACCAGCAGCGACGCCGGCAGCTCCTCGACCTCGATCGCCTGGTGGTTCGTCCAGTACGGGGTGTCGGCCAGGCCGTCGATCGGCGGGATCGAGGGGCGGGTGCCGGTGCCCAGCACGATCCCGTACCGGGCCTCGAAGACCTGGTCGCCGACGCGTACCCGGTTGGGCCCGTCGAGCCGGCCGCTGCCCCGGACGAACCGGCCGCCCTTGCCGGTGAAGCGCTCCACCGCCACCCTGTCGTCCCAGGTGTCGGTGGCCTCCTCGCGGATGCGCTTGGCGACCGGCGCCCAGTCCGGCCGGACCTGCGCCGAGCCGGCCAGTTCGTTGACCCGGTGCGCCTCGGCCAGCGCGTTCGCTGCCCGGATCATGATCTTGCTGGGGATGCAGCCCCAGTACGGGCACTCGCCGCCGACCAGATTCCGCTCGATCCCGACGACGGTGAGGCCGGCCTCGGCGAGCCGCCCGGCCACCTCCTCGCCGCCGACCCCGAGCCCGACCACGACCACGTCCACCAGTTCCGGCTCCGCCATCCCGCCAGCATCCCGTACGCGTGGGCGGTGAGCCACCGCAGCGGGCGGAATTGAGCGTGCCCGTTCCGACGTGGACGGCCTACCGTGGCCGGATGCACGCGCGCTTCGCCCCGGTCCGGGACTGCTTCCACGACCTGCTCGCCACCGGGCGGGAGACGGGCGCCGGCCTGACCATCTGGTACGACGGGCAGCCGGTGGTCGACCTGACGGGCGGGCACCGCGCGGGCGTCATGTCCGGCCCGGCCACCGCCGACCGCGCCGCCGCCGGTAACCCGTGGCGGCCGGACACGCTGGTCAACGTCTACTCGGTCGGCAAGCCGGTGGCCGCGTTCTGCCTGCTCATGCTGGTCGACCGGGGCCAGGTCGAGCTGGACCGGCCGGTGTCCGCGTACTGGCCGGAGTTCCGCACCCCGGCGAGCGTGCGCCAGGTGCTCAGCCACACCGCCGGGCTGCCGGCGTTTCCGGTGCCTCGGCCGGCCGGGGCGGTCGCCGACTGGGCGCTGCTCTGCGCCGACCTGGCCGTCGCCGAGCCGGAGTGGGCGCCGGGCAGCGTCGCGGGCGAGCACGCCTGGACGTACGGGCACCTGGTCGGCGAGTTGGTGCGCCGGGTGGACGGGCGGTCGCTGGGCCGGTTCCTGGCCGAGGAGATCGCCGGACCGTGGCGCCTCGACCTGGGCTTCGGCCTGAGCTCGGCCGACCAGCGGCGCTGCGCCGACCTGTCGTACGCCGATCCGGGCTGGCCGACCCGCATGCTGGGCGAGCCCGGGTCGCTGCGGGCCCGGGCGATCGGCAACCCGGCCGGCGGCCTCGACCTGGCGGTGGTGAACCACTCACTGTGGCGGTCCGCCGAGGTCCCGGCGGTGAACCTGCACGCCACCGCGTCCGGCCTGGCCCGCCTCTACGCGGGCCTGCTCGCCGGCGGCACCCTCGACGGGATACGCCTGTTCAGCCCGGAGCTGGTCACCGAGGCGACCCGGGTGCAGTACGACGGCCCGGATCTGGTGCTGGACCGGCGGGCGTACTGGACCTTGGGCATGCAGTGGGAGCCGGACGGGAGCTGGGGCATGGGCGGGATGGGCGGGAGCAGCGCCTGGGCCGACCCGGAACGCGGCTACACGTTCGCGTACGCGACCTCCCGCCTCGCCGAGCACGACCGGGTGGCAGAGCTGGTCGAGGCCCTGCACTCCTGCCTGTGACGGGCCCTTTCACACGGCCAGCGCCGGCTGGATCGCCGGCCCGGGGACGGCCACCGGCGTGCCGGCGGGGGTGAGCAGCGCTCGCGCGGCCACCGCCAGCCGCCGCGGCACGGGTACCCGGGCCCGCCGCGCGAAGACGTCGTGGCCCTGGGCGGCCACCTCGTCGAGGATTCCGCCGTAGAGCTCGTACGCGGTGCGCATGCAGGCCTGCGAGGCGGCGGTGAGCAGGGGGATGCCCGGCGCGGCCGCCGCGTAGTGGGCCTGGGCGCGGGTCACCGCGTACTTGATCAGCTCGCGGATCTGCGGCGTGCTGTGCCCGTCCGCCCGGGCGGCGAGCAGGTCGGCACGGGTGACGTCGAACATCGCCAGATGCTCGTCGGGGAGGTAGGTTCGGCCCCGGTCCAGGTCCTCCGCGACGTCCCGGATGAAGTTGGTGAGCTGGAACGCCAGGCCGAGCTGGCGGGCCGGTTCCCGGGCTGCGGTCGGGTCGGAGCTGCCCAGGATCGGCAGCATCATGGTGCCTATGACGGCGGCCGAGCCCTCCATGTAGGCGAGCAGGTCGGCATAGGTCGGGTAGCCGGTGACCGTCAGGTCCATCGCCATGCTGTGCAGGAACGACGCGAAGTCGGCGGGGTCCAGCTCGAAGATGGCGATGGTGTGCAGCACCGCGGGGAGCAGCGGATCGTCGACCGGCTCCCCGCGCAGCCCGGCGGCGAAGCGGTCCGACCAGGCGGCGAGCCGGGCGGCGCGCTCGGCCGGCGTCAGGTCCTCGGTCGAGTCGACGATCTCGTCGGCGTACCGGGTGAATCCGTAGAGGGCGTGCACGTGCCGCCGTTTCCAAGCGGGCAGCAGGCGGGTGGCGAGATAGTAGGTCCGACCGTGACGTCGGTGCAGCTCACGACAACGGTCGTAGGCCGCGGCGAGATCGGCGTCCACCAGCCCTCCTCATATCGACGCATCAATCGACGCAACTCGTAGCCTAAGGTACGCTCCCCGACATGGCCAACGACGCAGTGGCGTCGAGACCGACGCAGCGGTGAGGGAGGTGGGCACATGCGGAGCGTGACCAGACGGACCGACCGGGTGGTGGTCGTCGGCGCCGGCCTGGGCGGGCTGGCCTGCGCGCTGCACCTGGCCGGACACGGCCGGGAGGTGACCGTCCTGGAACGCGAGGCGGTGCCGGGCGGGCGCGCCGGGCGGCTCGCCGTCGACGGGTACGAGTTCGACACCGGCCCGACCGTGCTCACCATGCCGGACCTGATCGCCGAGGCGCTCGGCGCGGTCGGCGAGGAGCTGACCGACTGGCTCGACCTGACCCCGCTGGACCCGGCGTACCGGGCGTACTACCCGGACGGGTCGACGCTCGATGTGATCAGCGACACCACCCGGATGGCCGCCGAGATCGCCCGGGTCTGCGGCCCCCGCGAGGCCGACGGCTACCTGCGGTTCGTCGACTACGCCCGGAACCTGTGGCAGTGGGAGCGGGCCGACTTCATCGAGCGCAACCTGGACGCGCCGACCGACCTGCTCACCGTGAACCTGGTGAAGCTGCTGGCCAACGGGGCGTTCCGCCGACTCCAGACGAAGATCAACCAGTTCTTCCGCGACCCGCGTACCCAGCGGATCTTCTCCTTCCAGGCGATGTACGCCGGGCTCGCGCCGCACGACGCGCTGGCCATCTACGCGGTCATCGCGTACCTCGACTCGGTGGCCGGGGTGTCCTTCCCGCGCGGCGGCGTCCACGCGGTTTCCCGGGCGATGGCCGGCGCGGCGGAGAAGCACGGCGTGCAGATCCGGTACGCGACCACGGTGAGCCGGGTGGAGACCGCCGGCGGCCGGGCCACCGGGGTGGTGACCACCGACGGCGAGTTCGTCCCCGCGGACGTCGTGGTGCTCAACCCCGACCTGCCGGTCGCCTACCGGGACCTGCTGCCCGCCGGCCGGCAGCGGCGGCTCACCTACTCGCCCTCGTGCGTGGTGCTGCACGTCGGTTCGAGGCAGGGTTATGCGAAGATCGCCCACCACAACATCCACTTCGGACGGTCCTGGAAGGGCACGTTCGACGAGGTGATCCGGCGAGGCGAGCTGATGACCGACCCGTCGCTGCTGGTGACGAACCCGAGCCGGACCGACCCGTCGGTGGCCCCGGCCGGGCGGCACACCTACTACGTGCTCGCGCCGGTGCCGAACCTCGACCGGGCGCCCCTCGACTGGCGCGGCGACCTGACCCGCCGGTACGCCGACCAGCTCGTCGAGACCCTGGAGCAGCGGGGCTACGTCGGCTTCGGGGCCGGGATCGAAGTGCTGCACACCATCACCCCGGCCGAGTGGGCGGAGCAGGGCATGGCCGCCGGCACCCCGTTCGCCGCCGCGCACAACCTTTTCCAGACCGGGCCGTTCCGCCCGACCAACCTGCACCGGACGCTCGGCAACGTGGTCTTCGTCGGCTCCGGCACGCAGCCGGGGGTGGGGGTGCCCATGGTCCTGATCAGCGGCAAGCTCGCCGCCGCGCGCATCACCGGAGCCGGTCGGTGAGCGCGTGGCGCGACGCGGCCCCGAACGAAAGGCCGGTCCCGTGACGTCCCGCGAAGAACATCTGGTCGAGTTGGTCGACGACGCCGGGCACGCGCTCGGCGAGGCCACCGTGGCCGCCGCCCACCAGCCGCCCGGTCGGCTGCACCGGGCGTTCTCGGTGCTGCTGGTCGACCCGGACGGGCGGATCCTGCTCCAGCAGCGGGCCGCCGTGAAGACGCGGTTCCCGCTGCGCTGGGCCAACTCCTGCTGCGGTCACCCGCTGCCCGGCCAGTCGCTGGCCGAGGCCGCCAACCGGCGGCTGGCCGAGGAACTGGGCGTCGACCCGGTCGACCTCACCGAGGTCGGGGTGTACGTCTACTACGCAGAGGACCCGGCCACCGGCCGCGTCGAGTTCGAGTACGACCACGTGCTGCGCGCCGAGGTGCCCACCGCTCTGCCCACCCGACCCGACCCCGAAGAGGTGGCCGGTCTGCGCTGGGTCGACCCGGGCGAGCTGACGGCCGACCTCGACGTCGACCCCCGCGCGTACGCGCCGTGGCTGGGCGGGGTGGTGAGCCGGCTGCTGCGGCCGGCGGCTCCCGTCGCCGGCCCGGCCCGTCCGGCGCCGGCCGATCAGGCACCGGAGCGGCCGGGTGGCCGATGAGGCGCTGAGCGCGGGGGCGGTCGCCCGCCGCCTGGGGGTCGCGGTCACCACCCTGCGCACCTGGCACCAGCGCTACGGCCTCGGTCCCAGTGCGCACCTACCGGGACACCACCGGCGCTACACGCCGGCGGACCTCGCCCGCCTGGAGATCATGCGGCGGCTCACCGTCGAGGGGGTGGCCCCGGCCGAGGCGGCCCGCTGGGCCCGGCAGGCGCCCGCGGTGGTCCCGCCCGACCTCGGCGCGCGGCTCCGGCGACAACGCCAGCCCGGCGGGTCTGACGCCGCGCGGCGACCCGGGGCCATCGCCCCGCGGGCCGCCCGGGACGGTGGCGGGACGACCATCCCGGTCGGCCGGGCCGGTCCGGTCGCCCGCGGGCTGGCCCGCGCCGCCATGCGGCTGGACTCGGTGGCGATCGGCGAGACGATCGCGCACGCCCTCGCCACCGACGGCGTGGTGGCGACCTGGGACGGGCTGCTCCGGCCGGTGCTTGCCGGGATCGGCGAACGGCACGCCGCCACTGCCGCGCTGATCGAGGTGGAACACCTGATGTCCCGGTGCGTCTCCGAGGCGCTCGCCGCGGCGGCCCGGTCGCACCCGACCGCCGGCCCACCCCCGATCCTGCTCTCCTGCGCCGACGAGGAACAGCACACGCTGCCGCTCGAGGCGTTGGGCGCCGCGCTCGCCGAGACGGGAGTGGGCTACCGGCTGCTGGGGGCACGGGTGCCGGTGGCGGCCCTGCTCGAGGCGGTCGACCGGACCGGGCCGGCCGCCGTGGCGCTCTGGTCGCACACCCGGGCCACCGCCGGTCCGCACCAGCTCTCCGCGCTGCTCGCCGCCCCTCGCCGGCCGCTGCTGGTGCTCGCCGCCGGGCCGGGATGGCAGGCCGACGCGCTGCCGGCCGGCGTGGTGCGGCCGGTGGACCTGACCGAGGCGGTCTCGCTGGCGGTGGCCGTACGGGACTCGCTGGAGCAGCCGACGGCGGGCTGACGCCCCTCCCGGTTCGGCGCGACGTCCACTACCGTCGGTAAGTCATACCCCGACCCCTCTTCGGGAGCGACGATGCGTTCACGCGCCGTGCTGGCGCTCATCCTCGGCCTGGTCCTGCTGGTGACCGGCTGCGGCAAGCCCGGCAAGCCCCCCGCCCAGGCGGGCAGCCCGCCGACGGCCTCGGCCACCCCAGCGCCGGAGCCGAGCCCCACCCCGAAGCCCAAGCGCACCACCCCGCCGAAGCCGAAGCTGCGTCCACTGCCCAAGACCCTGCCCGCCGGGCTGCAGCGCCGGAGCGGCACCCGGGAGGTCGCACTGACCTTCGACGACGGGCCGGACCCCCGGTGGACGCCGCAGATCCTGGACCAGTTGCGGGCGGCCCACGTCACAGCGACCTTCTGCCTGATCGGCACGCAGGCCCGCCGCCACCCGGCGCTGGTGGCACGGATCGTCCGGGAGGGCCACCAGCTCTGCAACCACAGCTGGCGGCACGACCTGAACCTCGGCCGGCGGCCGGTCGCGCAGATCCGGGCGGACCTGGTGCGCACCAACAAGGCCATCCGGACCGCCGTGCCGGACGCCAAGATCAGCTGGTTCCGCCAGCCCGGCGGCCGGTGGACACCGGAGGAGGTGACGGTCGCCCGCCAGCTCGGCATGCGCCCGCTGCACTGGGCCGTCGACCCGCAGGACTGGGACCACCCACCCGCCAAGACGATCATCAAGCGGGTGACGGCGGCGGCGCGCCCTGGCTCGATCGTGCTGATGCACGACGGAGGCGGCGACCGGCGCCAGACCATGGCGGCCTGCCGGCAGCTGATTCCCGACCTCAAGCGCCGGTACGGTCTCGCCCCACCCCGCTGACCTGTGCTTCCGCCCGTCGTCACGGCCAGGGGCATACCGGTTTGGTCGACCGCCGGGGCATGGCATATGCTCTTTATGCCTCCGGCGGGGCCGGATGGGAGCAAGTCCGCTTGAAGTTGCGAGTGTGCAATGATGGCGGGGCCGCCCTCATCGTCTAGCGGCCCAGGACGCCGCCCTTTCAAGGCGGTAGCACGGGTTCGAATCCCGTTGGGGGCACGGTCCGGCTCAGGCCGGATGCAACACCAGCCAGGTCCTGTGGAGCAGTTGGAGTGCTCGCCGCCCTGTCAAGGCGGAGGTCGCGGGTTCAAGTCCCGTCAGGACCGCCAGCGCTGACGCCGCGCTCATCTGCGCGGCGTTCTGCGTATCGGCCCATGCGGTAGCATGAGCCGAGCGGCACGGCCAGGTAGCTCAGTTGGTACGAGCGTCCGACTGAAAATCGGAAGGTCGGCGGTTCGACCCCGCCCCTGGCCACATAGCCTTTCGCCGGGCTACAACGGTCCTCACCAGCGGAATCGCCGGTGGGGACCGTTCGGCGTCTAGGCCAGATGGCCGTGTCCCGGCTGGCCGTGGTTGACCGCTTTCCCTCGTGATCACCGTCACTGATCGCATAGAAGGCCGGACAGTTCGCTTTCGGGAAATCTCGCTCCCAGTGTCGGGAAGCGGGCGCACTGTGAAGCTGCACAGCGAGGCATCAGCCGGTATGGTCCGGGCCTATGGGACAGGAGATGGTCGATCCGGATGAGGTTCGTCAGGAATTCGACCGGTTCACTCTCCGCAGCAGCCTTTTCGCCCCCGCCTCCGCCGAACGGGCCTTCGCGGTCTTCACCGGGTCGCTGGCCGACTGGTGGGTACGCGAATACACCTGGTCCGGGCCGGAGGCCCTGGCCGAACTGGGGATGGAGCCCCGGGCCGGCGGCATGCTCTACGAGATCGGCCCGTACGGCTTCCGCAGCGACTGGGGCCGGGTGCTGACCTGGGATCCACCCCGCCGCCTGGTCTTCACCTGGCAGATCGGGCCGGACCGGGTGGCGGTGCCGGACCCGGCGCGGGCGAGCGAGGTCGAGGTGCTCTTCCAGCCGGAAGGGCCGGAGCTGACCCGGGTCGACGTCGAGCACCGCTACTTCGATCGGCACGGTGCGGCCGCCGAGGGCTACCGCGAGGCGCTCACCGCCGGCTGGCACGAACTGCTCTGCCGCTACCTGGCCACGGTCGCCCGCAACCCGGCCTGACCGGAGCGCCCCGCCGGTCCGGGCTCACCGCCGAACGTCCTACCTGACCGGTGCACCCGCGCCGGTCCGCGCTCACCCCCCGATGCCCCGGGTCGCGGCGCCCCGGCCGGCCACGCCGGTGCCCCCCAGGTCGGCCCGGCGACCCGCCGCCGCACCCGAGCCGAACCCGGTGCCGGCCAGCCGGCGGACCGGCGCGGTACGCAGCCGGGGGTAGACCTCGGCGAGCCGGCGCTGGACCCGATCGGAGCGGTCGGCCAGCACCAGCGCCGCTGAGGGCGCGCCGGACTCGGCCACCGCGTCGGCTTCGGCCGCGCGCAGCCGCTCGGTCACCACGTGGGCGAAGCCGGCCAGCCAGGTACGCCGGAACGCGGCCGGATGCTCCCCGGCCGGTACGGCGGCACCGGCCAACCCGTGCGCGGCCTGCACCAGCAGCGAGGTGAAGAGCAGCTCGACCCGTTCCAGGTCGCTGGCGAAGCCGAACAGGTGCATCGCGAAGCCGCTGCCCTGGCGTCGTCGTACGCAGCGGCAGCGCAGCGGGTCGGCGACCGCCGCGAGCAGGCCGGCCTTGTCCCGGGCGTACGGGGCGACGACCTCGACGACCCGGTCGCCGACCGGGTCGGTGGCCGGTTCCCGGGCGGCGAGCAGCGCGCGGTCCACGCCGTAGCGGGCGATCAGTTCGGTCGCCTTGGCCATGAACGCCGCCGCCTCGGCCGGCGTGCAGGCCGGGTCCTCGGCCTGGGCGAGCAGCTTGCGGACCTTGCTCAGCATCGCCTCGGACATGCCCCCAGAGCTACCACAGTGGCAGGACTGGTCGGGATGCGCCGGGCCCGGCGCGCTGGCCGTGCCGGGCCGACCCGCAGCGCCGGCCCTGAGCCGTGGCCCGGCGGTCAGCCCGCCCGGCTGCGCAGCGTGGCGACCGTCGACCCGGCCAGGGTGAGCAGGCAGTCCGGCAGCAGCCCGTCGGCGACCGCGGCGCCGAAGAGCGCCTCGCCGGTGTCGGCGTCGTCGTTGGCGTACGCGCTGACGAAGCGGGCCACCCACCGGGTGTCGTAGCCGGCCTGGTCGATTCCGGGGAAGTCGAGCGCGCAGCCGCCCGCCGGGGCGTCGTCACCGACCATCGTGGCGGCCAGGCACCACGCCACCCCGTACGCCCCGGCCAGCCCGGCGCGGTCCACCACGGCATCGAAGGTGCCCACCACCGCGTCGCCGTCGCCGGCCAGCGCCGAGCGGAGCACCGCGGTCGCGTCGTCCAGCGTCTGCTGTGCTTCGTCGGTCACCTGCCGAACAGTAGGACCGACGGTCAAGCCGTGACCCCGAAACGGCCCAGCCATCACGGTGCGTGATATCCGCAGTCGGGCTGCCGACGGAGCCACCTCCACGGTCCCGCGGGCCGGCCCGGCACGCTAATGTGCGCAGCGGACCTTCGCCGGAGGAAGGACGATAATGCTCGTATCACGCGCGTCGCGCGCGGCCATTTCCGTGGCCTGCGCGGCGCTCCTGCTCGCCACCAGCGCCTGCGGGAGCGACCAGCCCGAGGAGGCGAACACCACCACCCAGGTGCGCCTCTACGGCACCGACGGCAACATGCAGAACTCGTACGCGGCCGAACTGAAGGACCGGGCGAGCCTTCTGAACGGCATGAAGGGCACAATTCCGCTCACCCAACTGCCGGAAAGCTTCAAGGAACGGCTACGGACCGTAGACCCCAAGCTGACCGACTACCTCTACTCCGCCGAGACGTACGACGCGGTGGTGATCAGCGCGCTGGCCGCCCAGCTCGCCGGCTCCACCCAGCCTGCCGAGATCGCCCAGCAGATCGTCGGGGTGACCAACGGCGGGCAGCGCTGCGAGGACCCGGCGACCTGTCTGCGGCTCGCCCGCGCCGGCCAGGACATCGAGTACCGCGGGGTGTCGCTGACCCGGGCCGGGTTCACCGATGCCGGCGAGCCGGCCACCGCCAGCTACGCCACCCTGCACTTCGACCACGAGCGGATCAACGACGGCAAGACCGAGTTCGTCGGCGCCGGTGACGAGTCGGGGGCGAGCACCAAGGCCCCGCCGCCGGGGAAGAAGCAGCGTGGCAAGCCGGGCAAGGGGGACAAGCCGCTGATCATCGGCGGTCTGCTGCCGAAGACCGGTGACCTGGCCCTGGCGTACCCGCCGCTGGCCGCCGGCGCGGCGCTCGCCATCAAGGACATCAACGCCGCCGAGGGCGTGCTGGGCCAGCCGGTGATGTGGATCGACGGCGACGACGGCACCAACCCCGAGGTGGCGAAGGCGGCGGTGGCGTCGCACGTGCAGCAGGGCGTCCAGGTCATCATCGGTGCGGCCGCGTCCGGCATCTCCCGGGCCGTGCTGCCCGACGTGGTGGCCGCCGGCCGGATCCTCTTCTCCTCGTCGAACACCGACGCCGGGCTCACCACGATCGACGACAAGGGGCTCTACTTCCGCACCGCCCCGTCGGACATCCTCCAGGGCCGGGCCCTGGCCGACGTGATCATGCGGGACGGCCCGCACAAGGTCGCCATCGTGGCCCGCAAGGACTCCTACGGCGAGGGCCTGCAGGAGAACGTCCGCGCCGAGCTGGAGCGGGCCGGTCTGGGCGGCGACCAGGTCAAGCTGCTCACGTACCCGCTGCCGGCCGACGGGCAGACGGTGGACTTCTCGGCCGGCGCCAGGGAGATAAAGGACTACGGGGCGGACGCCGTGCTGATCATCGGCTTCGGCGAGTCGTTGCAGGTGATCACCACGCTGGCCGATGCCGGAGTACCGATCCAGCACTGAACGCGACGACGAGGGCCGCACCGGTTCGCCCGGTGCGGCCCTCGTCGCATGTCCGGACCGGTCAGCGGGACCGGCGCCGCTCCAGGAACTCGGTCATCCGCCGGTGCTTCTCCTCGTCCTCGAAGAGCACCGCCTGGCTGAGCAGGTCGAGCTGCGGGTGGGCGGCGGGCGGGGCGTCCACGGCCAGCTTGGTGAGCCGCAGCGCCAGCGCCGAACCCTTCGCGATCTCGTCGAGCAGGCCGTGCGCGGTGGGCAGCAGCTCCGCCGGCTCGGCCACCACCCGGTTGACCAGCCCGATCCGCAGGGCCTCGTCGGCGTCCACCCGGCGGCCGGTGAAGAGCAACTCCTTGGCCCGGGCCTCCCCGACCAGCGCCGGCAGGCGGTAGGTCGCGCCGGCGCCGGCCAGGATGCCCAACCGCACCTCGGGCTGGCCGAACACCGCGCGCGCCGTGCACACGCGCAGGTCACAGGCGTACGCCAGCTCGGCGCCCCCACCCAGCGCCGGGCCGTCCACGGCCGCCACGGTCGGCATCGGGAGCGCCCGGATCCGGGCGAAGGCGGCCTGGTTGATCGCGGCCAGGGCGTCCAGCCGGCCGCGCTCGCGGAGCTGGCCGATGTCCGCCCCGCCGGCGAAGATGCCCTCCGCCCCGCCGGTGAGCAGCAGCAGCCGGGGCCGCGCCTCCAGCTCGGCGCAGACCGCGTGCAACTCGGCGATCAGGTCGGCGTCGATGGCGTTGCGCTTCTCCGGCCGGTCCAGCGTCACCACCAGCCGGTCCGGCAGCTCCTCGATCCGCAGCTCGCTCACGCCTGCGCCTCCCTACGGTCGGCGCCGGCGCGAGGCTTCATGGCGCTGAGCTTGATGGTTCGCTCGCTACGCTCGCTCACGCCTGCGCCTCCCTACGGTCGGCGCCGGCGCGAGGCTTCATGGCGCTGAGCTTGATGGTTCGCTCGCTACGCTCGCTCACTGCTTGACCCCGCCTTCCCACGTGTAGAAGCCCTGGCCGGACTTCTTGCCCAGCTTTCCGGCGGCCACCATCTCCACCAGCAGCGGCGGCGGCGCGAACCGGTCCCCGTACGCGGCCTGGAGGGTGCGGGCGATGTCGAGGCGGACGTCCAGCCCGACCAGGTCGGTCAGCTCCAGCGGGCCGACCGGGTGCCGGTAGCCGAGCACCATCGCCTTGTCGATGTCGGCGGGGCTGGCCACCCCGTCCGCGACCATCCGGATCGCCTCCAACCCGAGGGTGACCCCGAGGCGGGAGGTGGCGAAGCCGGGCATGTCGCGTACGACGACGGGGTCCTTACCCAGCCGCCCGGCGAGCGCGACGGCCGCCTCGGTGGTCCCCGGCGCGGTGGCCGGGCCGACCACGATCTCCAGCAGCGCCATCGCCCAGACCGGGTTGAAGAAGTGCAACCCGACGAAGTCCGCCGGCCGGTCCAGCCCGTCGGCCAGGTCGGCGATCGGGATGCTGGACGTGTTGCTGCCGAGCAGGGCGGGACGCCGCGCCTCGGCCTCCCGCAGCACCGACCGCTTGAGGTCGAGCCGCTCCGGGACCGCCTCGACGATCACGTCGGGCCCCTCGACGACCTCGGCCAACCCGGCCCGCAGGGTGACCCGCGCCCGGTTCGCCGTCGCCTCCTCGGCGGTCAGCTTGCCGCGCTGCACCCCGCGCTCCCACAGCTCGCCGAGGCGCTGCACGGCGGTCGCCCCGCGGGTCGGATCCACCTCGACCAGCTCCACCGCATAACCGGCGCCGGCCGCCACGTACGCGATGCCGAGGCCCATGGTGCCGGCCCCGACGACCACAAAACGACCACTCATGACGTCCCCTCGCCGCGTGCGGCGGCGCGCGGGGTCTCCGCCGCGCCGGCCCGCATGCTCCGCTCGTTCCTGGGTGCGACCCTATGCAGGGCCGGCCCGGGCGGCGTGCGTGGGGGCGCGCCGGATCGGGTACGACGGCCGTCGAAGCCGACACGGAAGGACCGACATGAGCCAGGCACCGGAGAGCGCCGAGAACCCGGAGACCGTGGAGACCCGCGGCGACGAGCGGGTGGACCTGCTCCGCGCGGACACCAACAACGACGGCCGGACCGACGTGTGGGTGGTGGACACCGACGGCGACGGAAAGGCCGACCTGTTCCAGTTCGACACTGACGGTGACGGCGAGGTGGACGTCACCATGGTCGACCTCGACGAGGACGGCACCCCGGACGAGGTGGTCGACGGGGACGGTGGCCTCCCGCCGGAGCAGCACTCCCCGACCGTTCAGGTGTGAGCGGGACGGAGGGGCCCCTGGTCAACGCCCTCGGCGGCGGCGCAGGGGCCCTTCCCGACCGCGGCGCCCGCGCTCAGGCCAGCTTCAGCGTGGCCAGGTAGTACGGGTGGTCCCGGTCGTCCACGTCGACCAGTCGCCACGGCGAGCCGTGGACCAGCTCGGCCAGCTCGTCGACCGAGCACACCAGATAGTCGAACCACTCGGTGCCGAGCAGCCGGTAGCGCAGCCGCAGCCGGAGCTGGCCGCCGAACCGGCCCCGCCGCCGGTTGCGCTCGTGGTAGCTCGTGTGCACCGGGTCGGTCGTGCCGTACGGGTCGGTGCCGTGCGCGATGACCTGGGCGCCGGGCCGGGCCAGCGCGGCGAGCGCGGCCAGGAATCCGGGTGCGCGCTGCCGTCCCTCGATCAGCCCGAGATTGTTGCCGAGCAGCAGGAATGTGTCATACCGGCGGCCGTCGGCGACGTGCTCGTCGATCGTGCCGTGCACCAGGTCGCGTACGCCCCGGTGGCGGCAGACCCGCAACGCCCCGGCCGAGGTGTCCAGCCCGGTGACCGGGACGCCGCGCTGCTGCAGGTGCAGGGCGATCCGGCCGGCACCGACGCCCACGTCCAGCGCGTGCCCGCGCACCCGCTCCACGGCCCGGTGGTCGTACGGCTGCCACGCCTCTGGCGGGTCCAGGTAGTGCCCGGCGGGGGCGCCGTTGACCAGGCCGTCGTCCCGCTCGATGATCTCGATGACCGGTCGGGGCAGCCGCCCGCCGACAAGTGGCCGGGGTCCGACCCCGGTGGCGACCGCGTACGCGTCGCGGATCATCTCACCGAACACGTCGCCGATCGTGGGTTCCCCGGTCACGGGCGCTGTCTCTGTTCGCGACTGCGGGGCTCGCAGACCCGGCTCGCTCCTCGCGCTCACGGCGATCACGCTATCCGGGCTCGGCCGGGCTGTCGCGGCCGTATCCTGGGCGGCGTGACCGACCTGGACCGCCTGGCGGCGGAGAAGTACGTGCTGCTCACGACGTTCCGCAAGGACGGCCGGGGAGTGGCGACGCCGGTCTGGGCGGTGCGGGACGGGGACGCGCTGGCGGTGTGGACGGCGTCGGACTCCGGCAAGGTCAAGCGGATCCGGCGGGACGGCCGGGTGACCGTGGCACCGTGCGACGTTCGCGGCCGGCCGCACGGCGAGGCGCTACCGGGGCACGCGGCGATCTGCGATCTGGTCGGGACCCAACGGATCCGGGGACTGCTGAAGCACAAGTACCGCATGATCGGGCGGCTCAGCCTGCTGGGCAGCCGGCTGCGCCGTGGCGAGCGCGGCACGGTGGGGCTGCGCGTCGTGCTGGACGAGTGAACCCCGGACACGATTAAGGGCGGCGGATCGCCGCTCGCGCGTACGTCCGGCCGCCCCTGATCGGAACGCCTGAGAAAGTCCGGTGGTCAGTCCCCTTGGCGCTGCTGGGGAATCTGCCCCTGCAGCAGGGCCCGGACCTCCGATTCGCGGTAGCGGCGGTGGCCGCCCAGCGTCCGGATCGCGCTAAGCTTGCCAGCCTTGGCCCACCGGGTCACCGTCTTCGGGTCGACACGGAACATCGACGCCACCTCGGCCGGTGTGAGTAGCGGCTCTGGTTCATGCGTTCGCGATGCCATCGGGGTCACTCCTCCACATGTATAGACATCGGCCGGGGTCCCGCCGGCCGACGCGTCTCCCATGGTCCGGCTAGTCCCCGATGTCCGACATGGGCCGAACGGCTGAAGGTCCCTAGACGGACGGATGAACCATGCCCGATTTTTACGACTTTTACGCCGCAGACAGTACCTTATTAGGACTCATGATCACGGTTCGTGATGCGTCAACTACGAGACAGTCTCGCATCGAGAGGTCTCTATCGGGCAATTCGGGCTAGTTGCAGCGCTCCAGCAGCTGCACCGCCCGCCACCGGGCGACCAGCTTGTCGTACGCCGCCGACGCCTCCTCCGCCTCGCCCCGGGAGAGCCCGGCCAGCCCGGTCGCGACCAGCTCGGTCGAGTCGTCGGCGGCCAGCGTCTCGTCCGGCAGCAGCTGCACCAGGCCGCCGTAGTCCAGCTCCACCACCGAACGCGGGTGGAACTCCTCCAGCCAGCGGGCGGCCTCCTCGACCGCCTCGGTGATCGGGGCGTCGCCGACCGACTTGCGCAGCACCGACAGCGCCCGGGACGACCGGCGGCGCGCCTTGGAGATCTCCGTCCGGTAGCGCAACGCGCGCCGGTCCGGCTCGGTCACCAACTGCCGTTCCTGCCGGTCGAAGAGCACGAACCAGCGCAGCGGCACCCCCCAGGTGGCGATCTGCTCGTGCACCCGCGGCACCCCGTGCTCCAGCACCCGCGCCCCGCTGCGCCAGTCCTCCACCACCGCCTTGGCCTGCCCGGCCAGGGTGGGCGGGACGAACGCGTCGGCCAGCACCGACGGCACCCCGTCCCGAGCGCTCAGCGCCGCCTCCGCCACCCGGATCCGCAGGTTCCACGGGCAGACCAGCAGCGTCTCGTCGGTCTCCAGCACGTACGCCTCGTCCGGCAGGTCGGGCAGCCGGGTCCAGCCCGCACCGAGCGCCTCGATCACCGCGGTGCGCTGCCGGACCGGTCCCTCCAGGGGAGCGACCGCCCGGCCCTCGCTGACGTAACGGCGCCAGAACGACTGGCGGTCCCGGTCGAAAGCGGTCAGCGGCTCGTACACCCGCAGGTAAGAAGCGAAGAGCGACGGCACGGGGCGATCCTCCCACGAGACGGGACCCCGCGTCGCCGGCGTGACGGGGGGCCGTGACGTGCACGGCAGTACGGTTCCGGCCGATATTAGGCTCTGCAGCACCGGCAGCATCCCGCCGGCACGCCACCAGGTCCGCGCCCCACAAGGACGCACACCGACACAGGAGTCAGCAATGGGCGTATTCACCAGCACCGACGACCCCGGATCCACCGGCCACGAACAGGTCGTGTTCTGCCAGGACACGCAGTCCGGCCTCAAGGCGATCATCGGGATCTACTCCACCGCGCTCGGCCCCGCGCTCGGCGGCACGCGGTTCTACCCGTACGCCAGCGAGGAGGAGGCCCTCGCCGACGTGCTCGACCTCTCCCGCGGCATGGCCTACAAGAACGCCCTGGCCGGCCTCGACCTCGGTGGCGGCAAGGCCGTCATCTGGGGCGACCCGGAGCAGAACAAGAGCGAGGCGCTGCTGCGCGCGTACGGCCGCTTCGTGGAGTCCCTCGGCGGGCGCTACTACACCGCCTGCGATGTCGGCACCTACGTCGCCGACATGGACGTGATCGCCCGGGAGACCCGGTACGTCACCGGACGCAGCGTGGAGCACGGCGGTGCCGGCGACTCCTCCATCCTGACCGCCTGGGGTGTCTTCCAGGGCATGCGGGCCGCCGCCGAGCACGTCTGGGGTGCCCCGACGCTGGCCGGGCGCCGGGTCGGCGTGGCCGGCCTGGGCAAGGTCGGCAAGTACCTGACCGGGCACCTGCTGGGCGACGGGGCCGAGGTCGTGGCGACCGACGTCAACCCGAAGGCCCTCGAGTGGGTGCGCACCACCCACCCGCAGGTCGAGCTGGTCGACGACACCGCCGCGCTGATCGCCTCCGACATCGACGTGTACGCCCCGTGCGCGCTGGGCGGCGCCCTGAACGACGACACGGTGCCGGTGCTGCGGGCCAAGGTGGTCACCGGCGCGGCGAACAACCAGCTCGCCCACTCGGGCATCGAGAAGGTCCTCGCCGACCGGGGCATCCTCTACACCCCCGACTACGTGGTCAACGCCGGCGGCGTGATCCAGGTCGCCGACGAGATCGAGGGCTTCAACTTCGAGCGGGCGAAGCTGCGGGCGACCCGGATCTACGACACCACCCGGGAGATCCTGCGGCTCGCCGACGACGAGGGCGTCCCGCCGGCGGTGGCCGCGGACCGGCTCGCCGAGCGGCGGATGGCCGAGGTCGGCCGGCTGCGGACGATCCACCTGCGGTGAACATCACGCCGGGGGCGGGGCACCGCTCCGTCCCCGACGTGCGGGGCTGACCTTGCCGGCGTTAAGCTGGAAATTAGGCAGCTTCGCGACGGTTTGTCCAGTGTCACGGCCGGTCACGGTGCCCGCTCCTTACCGGGTACAATTTGTGACGGCCGGAACACTGCGACGCGCAGGGCCGGCTGACGGTAACCCGAGGTGCCGAACGGTGGCATCCCCATGTACCGTAAGAGCCACGAGAGATGCCTGACGTCATCGGGGCCCGCCTTCGGGCTGCCCCGCATTCTGTGCGAGGGGGTCGAGCCATGGGGCGCGGCCGTGCTAAGGCCAAGCAGACAAAGGTGGCCCGGGAGTTGAAGTACCACTCCCCGAACACCGACCTCGCCGCCTTGCAGCGAGAACTCGGCGGCAGCGGCAAGTCGGACCACGACTTCGACGACGACTACAAAGAGTATGTCGACGACGATGACGAGGACCACGCGGACGACGACCCGGACACCTGGGCCCGTCCGACCCGCTGACCTCCGGTCACATCTGAGCACGCGGTAGCCCCCGCGTGCTCACGCATGTGCTCAGCGGAAGCCGGCGTACCGACCGACGATCAGGGACCTGCCGCACCGGGCCTCGCCCGGGCGCACCGGCAGGTCCTTGATCGCGGACGGCTGGCGTCAACGCGGACGGTTGTTCCAGTTGTAGAACGTCGGGATGTTCTCGAAGTGGTTCCAGGCGCACACCGCGCTGGCCCCGTCACCGCCCGACACCTCCGCCCGCAGCAGCCGCGCGGCCTCGGCCTCGTGGAGCAGAGCGGTCAATCCCACAGCGGCTTCCCGCACGCGGTCCGCCACCGGGTCCGGTGCGGCTTCCCCGACGCGCTCAGGCTGCCGGCGACTCGCGGTCTCGGGCATGCTCCAACACTCCCTCCAGTAGGCGGATCTTGCTGTTGCGGCAGTGCTCGGTCTCCGTACCGTCGAAACGGCCCAGCTCGAAGTAGCGGTTGGCAGCGTGGCCGCCGCCACAGAACCCGAAGTAGGGGCAGGACGACCGGCACGCCTCGACGCCGGCGAGGAACTCGCCGACCCAGGGCGTACGCCCCGCACCGGAGAGGATCTCGGCCAGCGGGGTGCTCAGCACGTTGCCGCTGCTGAAGTCCCCGTACCGAGCGTCGCTGAAGCCGGCCAGCTCGGGGGAGAGCACCACCACCGTACCGTCGTGGGCGACGGTGGGGATCGGGTCGAGCTGGCGGGGCAGCAGGTCGTCCGCCGTGCCGGCCAGGACGGCCCCGGCGTACCGCAGGGTCCACTCGACCTCGCGCAGGTGGATCCGGGGATCCCGGCGCCAGGCGCCGACCAGCTCCGCCCAGAATCCGGTCACCGCGACGGCGTCCCGGGCGTTGCTCCGGGTGTTGACCCCCTCGGTCTCCTCGATGTTGACGCCCAGCACGTCGCAGCCGAGGTCGAGGAAGTAGTCGTACAGCTCGGTGGCCAGGCCCGGCGCGGGCCGGGACACCACGGCGAGGGCCGAGAAGGGCAACCCGTGCCGGCGCAGCGCGGCCACCCCGGCCAGGATCCGGTCGTACGCCGGCCGGCCGCCCCGGGTGACCCGCTCGGCGTTACGCTCCCGCGGCCCGTCCACGCTCACGCTGACCCGGACGCCGTGCTCGGCGAAGAACGCGCACCAGGCGTCGTCGACCAGCGTGGCGTTGGTCTGGACGTGGTGTTCCACCTCCGGGCCGAACGGGGCCAGCAGGGCCGCCAGATGCTCCCGGCCGGCCGCGAGGGGCTCCCCGCCGTGCCAGACGACGGAGAAGCGGCCGACGGCCGCCCACGGGTTCACCGCAGCCGCCACCGCCTCGGCGACCGCGACCGGCATCCGCCGGTCCGCCGCCCGCATCGGCAGGTAGCAGTAGGCGCAGTCGAGGTTGCAGAGCGTGGTCGGCTGCATCACCACGTACGAGGGGACGGCGGCGATGCCGCGCATCCCGGGATGCGTACGAGCAGCCATCAACCCTCCCCGTCAGCCCGAAGTGCCCTTCAGGCTAGGCGGCGGTGGCTACTCGGGTGAACCCCCGATCAGGTGCCCGGATGATCACCAGAGTGTGATCATCCCCGGGTGTGCTGCCCGATCATCTGCACGTTGCCGGAGCCCTCGATGATCTCGCCGGCCTGCCAGGCGTCGACGCCCCGGCCGGTCAGGGTGGCCAGCGCGCGGTCGGCGTCCTCGGCGGAGACGATGGCGAACATGCCGACGCCCATGTTGAACGTCGCCTCCATCTCCGGGTCCTCGATCCGGCCCTTGGACTGGATCAGGTCGAAGACCGGCTGGGGCTTCCAGGTGGAGCGGTTGACCACCGCGTCGACGTGCTCCGGCAGGATCCGGACCAGGTTGCCCGGGATGCCGCCACCGGTGACGTGGGCGAACGCCCGCACCTCGGCCTCGGCGATCAGCTTGAGGCAGTCCTGGGCGTAGATCTTGGTGGGGGTGAGCAGCTCCTCGCCGAGGGTGCGCTGCCGGCCGAAGTCCTCGATCACCACGTCCAGCCGCATCCGGCCGGCGCCCAGCAGCACGTGCCGGACCAGCGAGTAGCCGTTGGAGTGCAGGCCGGAGGAGCGCATCGCGATCACGACGTCGCCCACCTCGACCCGCTCGGAGCTGAGGATCTCGCTCTCCTCCACGACGCCGACACCGGTGGCGGAGATGTCGTACTCGTCGGGACGCAGCACGCCCGGGTGCTCCGCGGTCTCGCCGCCGAGCAGGGCGCAGCCCGCGTACCGGCAACCGTCGGCGATGCCCGCGCCGATCTCGGCGACCTTGTCCGGCACGACCTCACCGGTGGCGATGTAGTCGAGCAGGAACAGTGGCTCAGCGCCGCAGGCGACCAGGTCGTCGACCACCATCGCCACCAGGTCGATGCCGACCGTGTCGTGGATGTCGAGCTGCTGGGCGATCACCAGCTTGGTGCCGACCCCGTCCGTCGAGGAGGCGAGGATCGGGTTCTTGTACTTCTTGGTGTCCAGCCGGAACAAGCCGGCGAAGCCGCCCAGGTCACCCAGGACCTCCGGGCGCCGGGTCTGCTTGACCTTGGACTTGAGCAGCTCGACCGCGCGGTCGCCCGCCTCGATCGACACCCCGGCGTCGGCGTAGGAGACCGAACGTTTGCGCGTCGTACGGCTCGTGCCGGCCGTCCAGGGCTGGCGGTCGCCGCCGGCGCCCGAAGGGCTGGTTCCTGCGCCGCTGCGCTCGGACACGTGCGTCACGGTTCTCCCCTTTGTGGTTCTCGCGAGCCGCTGTTGCGGTGAGCGGACCCGCGTCGGAGGTGCTATGGGCGGTGGGTAGCGGCCGACGGCTTGCGGTTGTCGCCGAGTGCGGCGGTGGTGATGTCAGCGGTGGCCTGGGCCGCCTCGGCGGTGACCCGCCGGCCCACGCCTTCGAGCACGTGCTTGCCGATCAGGTGCCCGGCCGGCAGTTCGATCGGGTACTCCCCATCGAAACACGCCCGGCAGAGCCGCGTCTTCGGCTGCTCGGTCGCGGCGACGAGGCCGGGCAGCGATACGTAACCCAGCGTGTCCGCCCCGATCGACCGCCGGATGCCCTCGTTGTCCAGCCCGTTGGCCAGCAGCTCGGCCCGGGTGGCGAAGTCGATGCCGTAGAAGCAGGGCCAGCTGACCGGCGGGGAGGAGATCCGCACGTGGACCTCCAGGGCGCCCGCCTCGCGCAGCATCCGCACGATGGCCCGCTGGGTGTTGCCGCGGACGATCGAGTCGTCCACCACGACCAGGCGCTTGCCCCGGACGTTCTCGCGCAGCGGGTTCAGCTTGAGCCGGATGCCGAGCTGGCGCAGGGTCTGCGACGGCTGGATGAAGGTGCGCCCGACGTACGGGTTCTTCATCAGGCCCTGGCCGTAGGTGATCCCGGACTCCTCGGCGTAGCCGATCGCGGCCGGGGTGCCGGACTCCGGCACCGGGATCACCAGGTCGGCCTCGACCGGGTGCTCCCGGGCGAGCTGGCGGCCGATCTGCACCCGGGCGGCGTGCACGTTGCGCCCGGCGATGGTGGCGTCCGGGCGGGCGATGTACACGTACTCGAAGAGGCAGCCCTTCGGCTCCGGGGCGGCGAACCGGGTGGATCGCAGCCCGTCCTCGTCGATGGCGATCAGCTCGCCGGGCTCGACCTCGCGGACCACGCTAGCGCCGACGATGTCCAGCGCGGCGGTCTCGCTGGCGACCACCCAGCCGCGCTCCAGCCGGCCGAGCACCAGGGGGCGCACCCCGTGCGGGTCGCGGGCCGCGTAGAGGGTCGACTCGTCCATGAACACGAAGCTAAACGCGCCGCGCAGCTGGGGCAGCACCTCCAGCGCGGCCGCCTCGACGGAGAGATCAGGACGGCTGGCCAGAAGCATGGTGACCAGCGAGGTGTCGTTGGTCGAGCCGTCCGAGTCCATGCCCCGCGTGGCCGCCTCGCGCTGGAGCTCGGCGGTGTTGACCAGGTTGCCGTTGTGGGCCAGCGCGATCGTGGTGCCGGAGCTGGTCGCCCGGATGGTCGGCTGGGCATTTTCCCAGGTCGAGCCACCCGTGGTCGAGTAGCGCGCGTGGCCGATCGCGACGTGCCCGCGCAGGCTGGCCAGAGTCGGCTCGTCGAACACCTGGGCCACCAGGCCAAGATCCTTGTAGACCACCACCCCGGAGCCGTCGCTCACCGCGATGCCCGCGGCCTCCTGGCCACGGTGCTGCAGGGCGTACAGCCCGAAGTAGGTCAGGTTGGCGACCTCCTCCCCCGGGGCCCAGACACCGAAGACGCCACACGCGTCCTGGGGGCCGGGTCGCTGGGGGTCAAGGTCGTGGCTCAGCCGGCCATCGCCTCGGGGCACCTGCCGCTCCCTCATGCTGGTCTGGACCCGGCCTGGCGGAGTCGGGGGCCAGCTCCGCGCGGACCGGCCGGGGCCGTCGTCGCCTGACAGTGTACGCGAATAGCAGTCGACACTGACAGTCACGGCTCGCCTGCTGATCGTGATGGCGGGCAGGTGTACCCCCAGCTAGAGCGGGAGGTAGTCGGCGAGGTCGGCGCGGATCCCGCTGACCCGTACCCGACCCTCAGTGACCGCCTCCGCCCAGCCGAGGCGGCCGCTGGCCAGCGCGAGCCAGGTCTCCGGGTCCATTTCCACCACATTTGGCGGCGTACCACGGGTGTGTCGCGGTCCGGCCACGCACTGCACGGCACCGTATGGTGGAACCCGCACCTCCACCGATCGGCCGGGGGCGCGCTCGGCGAGAACGGCCAGCAGGGTACGGACCGCCTCCCGGAACACCGGTCGTTCGGGCGTACGCCCCTCATCCAGCGCGGTCAACGCGGCCGCGACCGCGGCGGACTTAGTGTGCGGAGAGGACACGACGGGACGATACGATTCGACAGCATCACGGCCGACGCTGGCCCTGGGTAGAGATGATCCGGCCGGACAAGGCATAGTTGCCGACGGCGTATTCGTACCGTGAGTGATCGTCCCCGGCCCGGCGCCGGCCGGCGGGGAGAGATCAGACCCGGAAGGCGGTGGACGTGTCAACACACCGACGTGCCTGGAAGCAGCGGGCCGGTGTGGTGGTGGCGCTGGTTGTCGGCGCGCTGCTCGCCGTCCCCGCCACACCCGCCTCCGCCGCCAGGATCAGCACGGCTGACAACTCGGTCACGATTGAGGCCGGCAAGAGCAGTTCGGTCAACGTCGTCGTGAGACCGGACATTGGCGAAACCTCCGCGGACATCGACATCACCGATCTGCCTGACGGCGTCACCTGTGGGGGCTGCGGGCCGATCAGTTTCGAGACGCCGGGGCCGAAGCAGGTGACCTTGACCCTGTCGGCAGCAGGCAACGCGCCGGCGGCCAACGGAGCCCAGGCGAAGATCACGGTTACGGGGGACAACAGCCCCCGCACGCTGCGCGTCACCGTCAAGCCAAGCGCGCCGCCGGAGGCGCAGACGGTCAAGTCGATCTCCGGCAAGGTGATCATCGCGGACAACAGCGAGCCGCTCGAGGGCGTCGTGGTCATGCTCCGGGACAGCAAGGGCATCACCCGCCAGACCAACACCGACGGCAGCGGCAACTTCCGGTTCACCGGCTCGTCCTCAGATCCGATCGCGCCCGGCCGGGTCGACCTGGCCTCTGGCAAGGACGGCAAGACCGGCTACAAGACGATCAACGCGACCGCCGGCCAGGCCGTGACCGGCGTGCGGATCAGCGTGCCGATCAAGGTCGAGAAGAGTCCGAGCCCGTCGCCGTCCGCCAGCGCGGAGCCGGTGCCGACCGACGAGGCCACCGACGAGGCCACCGACACGCCGGCCACCGAGGCGGCCGCTGGGCAGCAGCCCGCCGCTCAGCAGGACTCCGGCGGCTTCGGCAACTGGCTGCTGATCCTGCTCGGCGGTCTCTTCGTGGCCGTGGGCGTCGGCACCATCGTGCTGCTCTACATGAAGCGCAAGAACGAGGGCGACGACGACGTCGACGGTGACGGCCCGGGTGGTCCGATGGGTCCGGGTGGCCCGGCGGGCGCGGGTGCCGTGCCGGCCGCCCGGGGCGCCTACCGGGGTGCCGACGACCAGACCCGGGTGGTCAGCGGCATGGGCGCCGGAGCGGCGCCGACGATGGTCGGCGGTCCCTCGCTCAGCGACGCGCCCACCATGATGCACCGCCCGGTCGTGGACGACGTCCCGCCGGACCCGTACGGCGCCCCGCCCGGGCCCGCGTACGGCGTCGGCGGTGGGCAGGACGGCTGGGGCGGCGGTGGCTACGGCGACGAGCCGGCCGGCCAGGGTGGCTATGGCCACAACGGCTACGGCAACGCGCCCTCCTCGGGTGGCGGCTACGGCAACGCGCCTTCCTCGGGTGGCGGCTACGGCAACGCTCCGTCCTCGGGTGGCGGCTACGGCAGCCGGGATTACGGCGCCGGTGCCGCTGGCTACCCGCCCGCTCAGGGCGGCGGCTACGGCGGCGAGCGGTACGACGAGCCGACCGGCCGCTACACCGGCGACAACACCCAGTACGCGCCGCCGGCCGACCCGTACCCGACCAGCACCTACCAGCCGGACCAGGGCCGCGGCTACGACCAGCCCGACCCGGGTCGCGGCTACGATCAGCCCGACCAGGGCCGGGGCTATGACCGGCCGGACCAGGGTCGGGGCTACGACCAGCCGGGCCAGGGACAGTACGGCCGCGGCCCGGAGCCGGGCACCGGCTACGGCCAGGGTGGCGGCTACGGTGGCCCCTCCGGTGGCTATGACAACGGGCCGTCGGGCGGTTACGACGGCGGCCAGCAGGGCTACGACGGCTACGACCAGCGCGGCGGCTACGACAACGGCCCGCAACAGGGCTACGACGGCCACGACCAGCGGGGCGGCTACCGCGGCGACGCCGGTTACGGCCAGCCGCAGCAGGGCGGCTACGGCCACGAGCAGCCGCCGCAGCAGCGGACCGGTGGCTACGACAACCAGGGCTACGACCAGGGCGGACACTACGGCGATCCGGCCCAGGCCGGCCGGGGCCGACCCGACGGCCCGCAGGAGCGCGGCGGCCGCCGCCTCGACTGGCTGGACGACTGACCGCCGGGGCCACGTGCCCCGCACCGATATCGACAGTGGCCGCCCGGACGATCCGGGCGGCCACTTCGCATGATCGGTACGGCAGTCCGCAGTGGCCGACCTGCGGGATCTGGGGGCTCGCCCTGCTCAGCTCGCGGGTCCGGATCCGGACACAGGCGCGCCCAGAGCCAGGTCGAGGAGCTGCCGAACGGATCGCCGTGGTCGACTTGCCGCAGCGGCGGCGCCTACCCCACGGAGGCTCGGTCCGGTCCGCCCTCGCCACCGATCAGTTGTCGGGCCCCTGTGACAAACCTGGCGGCGGGCGTGCCGGGCGTCATCCAGCCGGAGCATGTGCGCCTGATGGCGTAGATGAACCATCGGGATGGGCCAGCACAGCTCCGGCGCGTCCGGCCGCCGGACAGAGCGGCTGTCGGTTTCGGGTGCAGTTGTTGTCGCCCCAGCGACAACAACTGCACCCGAAGTCGCTGTGATCGTTCGCGAACACGTGAGTTGTTTACGTCATCAGGTCGGTAGTCACCGACACGCAAGCAGCCAGCGCGCCGAAACACCGGCCCGATCCGGACCAGCAGGCAGGGCCGGACCAACGGGCAGAGCCGGACCAGCAGACAGCGCCGGACCAGCAGACGCGCCGGACCAGCAGACGCGCCGGACCAGGCGGCGGACCCACGGACCGAACCCAAAGAGCCGGGCCAGCCGGCGGAGCCGGGTCAGGCGGCGGCGAAGTAACCCTGGCGCAGAACCGGTACCACGTCGGAGACACCCACCTGAACGGCGACCTCCACGTCCCCGGCGAAGCCGCCCTCGGCGAGTTCCCGCCCGGAGACGCACCCCCGGACGGCGGCCGGCACGTCGGGCGTGCTGGCCAGCGCGGCCAGGGCCATCGCCGCCTCCACCGAGAGCCCGCCCGGCACCCCGGACAGGGCATCCAGCACGCTGGCCGCCCCGAGCTGATCCTCCACGCAGGGGCGCAGTGAACCGTCCGGCCAGCGCTCACCGGCCGCCACCACACCCACCGGCGCGTCGTTCGAGCCGTACCCCTGGGCGCGCAGCCATCGCCCGACGGCGGGCGCGTTACGCAGGCACGCCGCCACCACCGGCAGACCGGTGGCGCTTGCGGCGGCGCTGATCGCCGAGCCGTTCGGCGAGGGCAGGACCAGATCGGCGACGGCCGGTGCGGTCCGCAACGCCGCCGGCGAGAGCGACCATGGATGCTCCTGCGTCATCTGCCGGCGGCCGACCGCGGCGACCGCCCCCACCCGGCGGGCGTATTCGGCGGCCTGCTCCCCCCAGGGGAACGGGTGCACGCGCATGCCGCGACCGACCGCCACCTCGACGGCGGTGGTGAACGAGAGCACGTCCACCACCACCAGGGCCGCGCAGACCCGGCCGAGTTCCGCCGCCCCGGTCAGCCCCCAGTCGAACCGGGCGCCGGAGCCGGGTTGGGCGTAGACGGCCAAGGCCAGGGCCTCAGCGCTGATCCGGCGCGGGGGCCTGGTCGTCCGGGTCACCGGCAGCCGTCGCGGAGCCCGCCGGCCCGGCCGGGTCGGACGTCGCCTCGGGGGCGTCGACCGGGGCATCGGTCCCGTCGGCGCCCGGCGCGGCGTCCCCGCCCTCCGCCGGGGCGTCACTCGCCTCCGCCGCCGCGTCCGTAGCGGCCACGTCCGGAGCCTCCGGCGCCTCCACGGCGGCGTCCTGGGCCGCCACAGGAGCGTCCGCCGCCACTACGGTGTCCGGGGCCGTCGTCGCAGCGGCGTCCGCCGCCATCGGGGTCTCCGCCGCGGGAGCGTCCGCCGCCTCCGCCGGCGACCCGCCGTCGGCCTGGCCGGCCGGGTCGGGGGCCGGAGCGGTCGCCGGGTCGCCCGCCGGCTGCTCGCCGACGGCCGGGACGACGCCCGCACCGAGTGCCGCCACCTGGCCCGCCTCCACGCCGCCGAAGAGGCGCGGCAGGGTCGCCGTGTGCGCGGCGCGCAGCTCGTCGAGGCCGATCCGGAACTGCTCGTGCACCTCCAGCGCGCCGCCGGCCGGGTCGGTGACGCCGATGAACTCCCACGGCACCCCGTGCTCGGCGCAGAGCGCGGTGAACGCCTTCTCGTGCCCACGCGGCACCGACACCAGCGCGCGGCCGGCCGACTCGCTGAACAGGAAGACGAACGGCATCGACCCGCCGGCGAAGTGCTCGGGCACGGCGACCCGCGCCCCGACGCCGCGCCGCAGGCAGGACTCGACCAGGCTCTGGGCGAGGCCACCGTCGGAGAGGTCGTGCGCGGAACTGAGGTGCCCCACCCGGGCGGCGGCGGCCAGCAGCTCGGCGAGCTGCCGCTCACGGGCCAGGTCGACCTGCGGCGGGATGCCGCCGAGGTGCTCGTGGGTCACCCACGCCCATTCCGAGCCGGAGAGCTCGACGTGCGTCTCACCCAGCAGGAAGAGCTGGTCGTGGTCGCCGCCAGGGCGAGCCACGAAGCCCATCGGTACCCGGTCGGCGACGTTGTCCAGCACGCCCAGCACGCCGACCACCGGAGTCGGGTGGATGGGTGCCGGGCCGGTCTGGTTGTAGAAGCTGACGTTGCCGCCGGTCACCGGGATGCCGAGCTCCAGGCAGCCGTCCGCCAGGCCGCGGACGGCCTCGGCGAACTGCCACATCACGCCCGGGTCCTCCGGCGAGCCGAAGTTGAGGCAGTTGGTCACGGCGATCGGCTTCGCGCCGGTCACCGCCACGTTCCGGTACGCCTCGGCCAGCGCCAGCTTCGTCCCGTGGTACGGGTCGAGGCGCGCGTACCGGCCGTTGCCGTCGACGGAGAGGGCGACCCCGAGGCCGGTCCGCTCGTCGATCCGGATCACGCCGGAGTCCTCCGGCTGGGCGAGCACGGTGTTGCCCAGCACGTACCGGTCGTACTGCTCGGTGACCCAGGTCTTGTCGGCCAGGTTCGGCGACGCGATCATGCGCAGCACGGTCTCCCGCAGCGCCTCCGGGTTGCTCGGCCGGGGCAGCGTCTCCGCGCGGTCGGCCTGGAGCAGGATCAGGTCGGCCGGCTCCCGCATCGGGCGGGCGTACACCGGACCGTCGTCGACCAGGGACCCCGGCGGCACGTCCACCACGACGTGGTCACGCCAGGAGACCAGGAGACGGCCCGGCTGACCGTCCGGCGCGGGCGGGGTGACCTCACCGATCGCGGTGGCAAGCACGCCCCACTTCTCGGCGGTCTTGAGCACCGCCTCCAGCTTGTCCGGGGCGACGACCAGCAGCATCCGCTCCTGGGACTCGCTGGCCAGGATCTCGTGCGGCTCCATCGAGGGCTCCCGCAGCGGCACCCGCTCCAGCCAGACCCGCATGCCGGTGCCCGCCGCCGCGGCGGTCTCGGTGAGCGCGCAGGTCAGGCCGGCGCCGCCGAGGTCCTGGATGCCGACGACCAGCTCGGCGTCGTACAGCTCCAGGCACGCCTCGATCAGCAGCTTCTCGGTGAACGGGTCGCCCACCTGGACGGACGGGCGGCGCTGCTCGCTGCCCTCGTCGAAGGTGGCGCTGGCCAGCACCGACACGCCGCCGATGCCGTCCCGGCCGGTCTTGGCGCCCATCAGCACCACGACGTTGCCGGGGCCGGCGGCCTCCTTCTTCTGCAGCCGGTCGACCGGCAGCACGCCGAGGCAGAGCGCGTTGACCAACGGATTGCCCTGGTAGCAGGGGTCGAAGACCACCTCGCCGCCGATGTTCGGCAGGCCGAGGCAGTTGCCGTAACCGCCGACGCCGGCGACCACGCCGGGCAGCACCCGGGCGGTGTCCGGGTGGTCTGCCGCGCCGAAGCGCAGCGGGTCCATCACCGCGACCGGACGCGCACCCATGGCGAGGATGTCGCGGACGATGCCGCCGACGCCGGTCGCCGCGCCCTGGTACGGCTCGACGAAGCTCGGGTGGTTGTGCGACTCGACCTTGAAGGTCACTGCCAGCTCGTCGGAGACCCGGACCACGCCGGCGTTCTCACCGATGCCGGCCAGCAGCCGGTCGCTCGGCGGGGCCTTCTCGCCGAACTGGCGCAGGTGCACCTTGCTCGACTTGTAGGAGCAGTGCTCGCTCCACATGATCGAGTACATGCCCAGCTCGGCCTGGGTGGGCCGGCGGCCGAGGATGTGCCGGATCCGGTCGTACTCGTCGTCGCGGAGGCCCAGCTCCGCGTACGGCTGCAGTTCGTCCGGCGTGCCGGTGGCCCGGGGCACGGTGTCCACGGCCGCGGTCCAGTCGTCGGCCGGGCCGGCCTGCGGCACCACGGTGGCCGTACGCGGCTCCGCCGGGTCGGCCGGGTGGGCACCCGGTGCCTCCCGCAGGTCCGGGTCCGGATGGGTGGTCATGACCTCTCCTCGCTGCGCTCGCCGCCGAGGCGGCGGGTGAGCTGACCGATGATCCCGCCGCGCACGGTCACGCCGGCGCCCCCACCAGGTGCTTGAGCACCGAGGTGAAGAAGCCGAGACCGTCCAGGGAGGGGCCGGTGAGCGCCTCCACCGCGTGCTCGGGATGCGGCATGATGCCGACCACGTTGCCGGCCTCGTTGGTGATCGCGGCGATGTCGCGCTGCGAACCGTTGGGGTTGCCGCCGAGGTAGCGGGCGACAACCCGACCCTCGGCCTCCAGGCGGTCCAGCGTCGCCGGGTCGGCGACGTAGCAGCCCTCGCCGTTCTTGACCGGGATCAGCACCTCCTGGCCCGGCTGGAACGCGTTGGTCCAGGCGGTGCCGGCGGCCTCGATGCGGAGGATCTGGTCCCGGTTACGGAAGTGCAGGTGCTGGTTGCGGGTGAGCGCGCCCGGCAGCAGGTGGGCCTCGCAGAGGATCTGGAAGCCGTTGCAGATGCCGAGCACGGGCAGGCCGCCCCGGGCGGCGTCCACGATCGCCTCCATGACCGGGGCGAACCGGGCGATGGCGCCGCACCGCAGGTAGTCACCGTAGGAGAAACCACCGGGCAGGACCACGGCGTCCACGCCGTGCAGCTGCGGGTCGCCGTGCCACAGCCGGACCGGCTCGGCGCCGGCGATGCGTACGGCCCGCGCCGCGTCCCCGTCGTCGAGCGAGCCGGGGAAGGTCACCACACCGACCCGGGCGGTCACTGGCGCGCGTCCACGGGCTCGTCGGTCTCCACCACGCGGACCGTGAAGTCCTCGATGACCGGGTTGGCCAGCAGCTTGTCGGCGATCTCCCGGGCCCGGTCCAGGTCCGGTTCACCGGTGAACTCGATCTCGATCCGCCTGCCGATCCGGACCGAGGCGACGTCGCTGACGCCGAGCCGGGGCAGCGCGTTTGCGACGGCCTGGCCCTGCGGATCGAGGATCTCGGGCTTGAGCATGACGTCGACGACGACGCGAGGCACGGGGCACTCCTGACTGTGTACGCAGTTGGGTGCCGGCCCACTACGGGCGAGCGCAGCCAGCCTACCTGGCAGATACCGCCTCGGCCGAACCGGCCGGCGCGTCCGGGCAGTGATCGACGTGACCCCGCCGAGGGGGCCGTACCGGATGTCCCGGCCTGCACTGAACGCACCCTTACCAGCAACGACAGCGCCGCCAGGTGGCCAAATCGTTACATCGGTTAATCTCTATCGACTCCTTGCCAGTGCCGCGCCGGGGCCCTACGGTACATCGATGTAAGTCGATGCACAGCCCTGGCGACCACCCGTCGCCCGCTCCCCGTCACCCGGCGACCCCGGGTGCCCCCGACGTGAAGGAGTTCCCGATGCGCATCCGCTCCCTGCTCGCCACCATCGGCGTCGCCATGGTCGGCGTCCTCGGCGCCGCGTCCGGCGCGGCCGCCGCCCCCGTCGGCCCGTACATCATCGGTGGCGGCACCGTCTCCTCCGCGCCCTGGGCCGCCGCGGTGTTCAGCAACGGCTCGTTCACCTGCTCCGGCAGCGTCATCGCGTCCCAGTGGGTGCTCACCGCCCGGCACTGCATCAGCGGCAGCATGTCCGTCCGGGTCGGCAGCGTCTACTACGCCTCGGGCGGCACCACCCGCACCGTGAGCACCACCTACACCCGCTACGACCTCGCGCTGATGCGGCTCTCCAGCCCGGTGACCACCTCCACCGTGTCGCTGGCCAGCAGCAACCCGCCCATCGGATCGACCAACTCGATCTACGGCTGGGGCATGACCTGCTACAGCGGCTGCAACCCGTCCAGCCAGCTCAAGACCGCCACCGTCCAGGTGACCAGCAACAGCGCCTCCGACGCGTACGGCGGGCAGGCCATCCGCAGCTCCCGAATCAGCGGGAACGCCTGGCGGGGCGACTCGGGCGGCCCGCAGTTCTACAACGGCCAGCAGGTCGGCGTGGCCTCCACCGCCGACGGCGTGAGCATCCAGAATTACGGCAGCGTCGCGTACAACCGGTCCTGGATCACCTCGGTGGCCGGTGTCTGACAGTTAGCGCCGGTCGCGGCGCGGATGGTCGGTGACGCGCCGACCGTCCGCGCCGCCTCGTTTCGCAGCATCCGATCAGGTGAACAAGGCACACGTTCGGGCCGCCGAGCGGCTGACAGCATCGGAAACGTGCTGGTCGTGACGACGGATCAACTGCCCGGCTACGAGATCCGCCAGATCCTCGGCGAAGTGGTCTCCTCCATGGCGAGGACCCGGAACCCGTACCGCGAGGGGGTCAAGAACCTGCGCGGTGGCGCCTACGACCCGATGGCGCCGGACAACCTCACCCGCTGGCGTACCGACTCGGTGGCCCGGCTCGGCGAGGAGGCCCGCCGGCTCGGCGCGAACGCGGTGATCGGCATGCGCTTCGACAGCCGGGACTGCGGCGAGATGTGGATGGAGATCTGCGCGTACGGCACGGCGGTGATCGTCGTACCCAAGATGCCGGACGTCATGCCGCCCGACCAGCCCATGGTCGCGGCCGACACCGCCCACGAGCCGGAGATCGCCTCGGCCCCCGGCGGCATCGCCGAACCGGCGAGCGCCCCCAACCTCTCCTCCGCCGCCGAAACCCCCACCCCCAAATCCCCCTGACCACCCGCGCCCGCCGGGCCTGCCGCGCCCGCCCGGCATGCCGGCGTTGATCATGAGGTTAGCGGCGGTGCCAGAGATCCACGTCGCCGCCAACCTCATGATCAACCAGGCTCGGGTGGGTGGGGTGGGGTGGGTGGGTCAGAGGATGGGGGGTGGGGAGTAGGCGGCGGCGTCGGGGTGGGACTGGACGATCTTGGCGATGCGGGCGGTGACCCGGTCGACCTGGGCGCCCGCGGCGCCGACGAAGGCGTTGCGGTCGGCGACCAGGGCGTCGATCTCGGCGCGGGTGAGGCCGAGGCGCCCGTCCGCGGCGAGGCGGTCGAAGAGGTCGTTCTCGGCCGCACCCTTCTCCCGCATGGCCAGCGCTACCGCGACCGCGTGCTCCTTGATCACCTCGTGCGCGACCTCCCGGCCGACGCCGCGTCGGACCGCCGCGACCAGGATCTTGGTGGTGGCCAGGAATGGCAGGAAGCGCTCCAACTCCCGGTTGATCACCGCCGGGTACGGGCCGAACTCGTCCAGCACGGTGAGGAAGGTCTGGAACAGCCCGTCGGCGGCGAAGAACGCGTCCGGCAGGGCCACCCGGCGGACCACCGAGCAGGAGACGTCCCCCTCGTTCCACTGGTCGCCGGCCAGCTCGCCGACCATCGAGAGGTAACCACGGATGATCACGGCGAAGCCGTTCACCCGCTCCGACGAGCGGGTGTTCATCTTGTGCGGCATCGCGCTGGACCCCACCTGACCGGGCTTGAACCCCTCGGTGACCAGTTCCTGGCCGACCATCAGCCGGATCGTGGTGGCCAGCGACGACGGCGCGGCCGCCACCTGGGCCAGCGCGGAGAGCACGTCGAAGTCCAGCGAACGCGGGTAGACCTGGCCGACGCTGTCCAGCACCCGGCTGAACCCGAGGTGCTCGGCGACCCGGCGCTCCAGCTCGGCGACCTTGTCGGCGTCGCCGTCGAAGAGGTCGAGCTGGTCGGCGGCGGTGCCCACCGGCCCCTTGATGCCGCGCAGCGGGTACCGGCCGATCAGGTCATCCAGCCGCTCGTACGCGATCAACAGCTCCTCGGCGGCCGAGGCGAAGCGCTTGCCCAGCGTGGTGGCCTGCGCGGCGACGTTGTGCGACCGGCCGGTCATCACCAAGCCGGAGTACTCGTGGGCGTGCCAGGCGAGCCGGACCAGGGTGGCGACCACCCGGTCCCGGATCAGCTCCAGCGAGGCGCGGATCTGGAGCTGCTCGACGTTCTCGGTGAGATCCCGGGAGGTCATCCCCTTGTGCACGTGCTCGTGCCCGGCGAGCGCGCTGAACTCCTCGATCCGGGCCTTCACGTCGTGCCGGGTGACCCGCTCCCGCTCCGCGACCGAGGCCAGGTTGACGTCGTCGACCACCCGCTCGTACGCCTCGACCACCCCGTCCGGCACCGGCACGCCGAGGTCCCGCTGGGCCTTGAGTACGGCGAGCCAGAGCCGCCGCTCCATGCGGACCTTCTCCTCGGGCGACCAGAGGGCGACCAGCTCGGGCGAGGCGTACCGGTTGGCGAGCACGTTCGGGATCGTCGTCACGTACCTCAGTCTCCCATGACCGCGGCGGCGGCCCTGCGGAGGAAGGCACGGCCGATGGTCGGCCATGACGGCCCGGAGGCCGCCGGAAGGCGGGGTGCACTCCACCCGCCGGCGACCTGCCGACCTCTTAACCGAAACGGTCGGTGTCCGGGTTAGTTCACCTGCCTGATCTCGTGCACGGTGACGGTCACCACGATGGTCTTCTTCTGCGTGCCGTGGGCGTTGCGGACCGTCAGCAGGTAGGTGTGCTTCTGCATGTTGCCCTCGGCGCCGGAGCAGGGGACGGCCGGCAACCCGGATAGGGTGATCATCCTCCTGAGTCGACAAACAGGATTGGGGAAGCGTGTCCAGACTTACCGGCAAGGTCGCCCTGGTCACCGGCGGGAGCCGCGGCATCGGTGCCGCCGTCGTGCGCCGCCTGGCCGAGGACGGCGCCCACGTCGCGTTCACCTACCGCGAGGCGGGAGACAGCGCGAAGGCCGTGGTCGCCGACGTCGAGGCGTACGGCCGCACCGGCCTGGCGATCCAGGCCGACAGCACCGACCCAGCGGCGCTGGTCGGGGCGGTCGAGCAGACCGTCGCCGAGCTGGGCCGGCTGGACATTCTGGTGAACAACGCCGGGGTGTTCTCGTACGGACCGATCGAGGAGGTCAGCCTCGACGACCTCGACCGGGCCATCGCCGTTCACGTCCGCGGGGTGTTCCTGGCCACCCAGGCGGCGGTATGCCACATGGGCGCCGGCGGGCGGATCGTCAACATCGGCAGCAGCTTCGCCAGCCGCGTCCCGGCACCCGGGGTGAGCGTCTACGCCATGACCAAGAGCGCGGTCAACGGTCTCACCCGGGCCCTCGCCCGGGAACTCGGCCCGCGCGGGATCACCGTCAACGTGCTCCTCCCCGGTTCCACCGACACCGACATGAACCCGGCCGACAGCGCCGGCGCCGACGCGCAGCGGGCACACATCGCCCTCGGCCGGTACGGGACGCCGGCCGACGTGGCGGCGACAGTCAGCCACCTGGTGGGCGACGGCGGGCGGCACATCACCGGCGCGTCGATCGCCATCGACGGCGGCGGCACCGCCTGACCCGCGGGCGAGCGGCCCGCCGGCCGGGCTGCGCGCGGGCGCCCCGACAAGCCGCCGTGGGGGGGGGGGGGGGCCCCCCCCCCCCCCCCCGGGGGGGGGCGGGACCCCCCCCCCGCGGGCCGCCCCGCGCCCCCCCCCCCCCGGC
>NZ_JBIAFE010000025.1:54228-88732 GCF_042869115.1 Micromonospora sp. NPDC007230
AGCGGGGGGGGGGGGGCGGCCCGGGGGGGGGGGGGGGGGGGGCCCCCCCCCCCGCGGGGGGGGGGGGGGGCCCCCCCCCCCCCCCCCCACGGCGGGTCGGCTACTTCACCGCGCCAGGGCGATCCGCCGGGAGCCGCCCGTCGTCTGCTGGTGCGGCGTGGGCGGTGACGGCGGGTGGGCCCGCCGTGCCTGCCACCGGCCGCGCGTAGATCAACCCAGGCCATCTGTCCGTTATGAGAGGCCGGGACAGCGGGCTATCCCCGGGGCCGTGGATAATCCCGCGCACTACTGGCTCCGGCTCGCGCCGGTTTCTCCTCTCGGGGCCTGCATGCACCGACACACCATGGCCGGGCTCGCCGCGATCGCGGTTACCGGCGGCTCCCTGCTGTCCGCCACTCCGGCACAGGCCGCCGATCCGGCCGTGCTCTACGTCCGCCAGCTCTCCACCGCCTGCTCCGACACCGGGCCGGGCACCCTGGAGCAGCCCTTCTGCTCGATCGCGCCCGCCGCCGCGATGGTCAGCGCCGGCCAGACGGTCGACGTCGGTAACGGCATCTACCGGGAACACATCACCATCACCAGGTCCGGCACGCCGGACCAGCCGATCGTCTTCCGTAGCCCCTCGCCGACCTCCAGGGCCAACCTGGTCGGCTCGACGGCCGGCTTCACCATCGACGGCCAGCACGACATCCAGATCCAGAGATTCCTGGCCACCGGGGCGACCGACCTCCCGGCACTCGACCTGCGAAACGCCTCCGGCATCATCGTCGAGGGCGGCAGCTTCGGCGTCGCCGACGGCTCCAGCGCACCCGCCGTCCGGCTCGCCGGTGTTTCGCAGTCGGCCGTCACCCGCAGCCACATCGCTGGGCAGGAGCTGACTGCGGGGGTGACCCTGGACGCCGCGACCACCGGCGTCAGCCTGACGGCCCTGACGATCAACGGCGCCACGTCATACTCCGTGGCCGACCACAGTGTCGGCATCCGGGTCGACGGCATCGGCAACGCGATCCGCAACAACGTCATCGGTGGCTTCACCGGGGCGGCCATCACCGTCGAGGCCGGTGCGAGCAGCACGCTGGTGGTCAACAACCACATCACCGGCGGCGCCGGCCACGGGATCCGCAACCACGGCGGCGTCGGCACGGCGATCACGAACAACACCGTCCGGAACCGCTGCCGCGACGGCATCCGGGTCGACGGGGCGTCCAGCGGGGTTTCCGTTCAGAACAACTTGCTGATCATGAACGGCCCGTTCGGGCAGACCGGGTGCGAACCGTCGGTCGAGTTGGGCGTGGAGATCGGCGTGCACGACGGCGCCGTCAAGGACACGGTGGTCGACTACAACAACGCCGACCACTACTCCTCGCCGTCCCCGAGGATCTACGCGTGGAACGGCGTCCAGATGAGCCTGTCGGCGTTCCGCGCCGCCTCCGGCCGGGCCGCCCACGATCTGGAAACCTACGACCCGAGAGCGGCCTACGACTCGGCCAACTCCGCGGCCCCCGGCTACCCGGCCACCGACCGGCTCGGCACGGCCCGCGTGGACGATCCAGCGGTGCCGAACACCGGCGCCGGCCCGGTGACCTACGCGGACCGTGGCGCGCTGGAGACGATCCGGAGCCCGCTGGCCCGTACCAGCGTCACCTTGGACCTGGCGGCAGCCACGGTGAAGGTGGACGCCACCACGTCCGATCCCGGCTTCGCGCCGATCGAGTCCTACCGGTTCGACTTCGGTGACGGGACCTCCATCACGCAGACCTCGCCGGTCGCCTCGCACCACTATGCGAAGCCGGGTGAATACGCGGTCTCCACCAAGGTCACCGGGACGGACGGCCGGTCGGGCACCCGCACGGACCAGATCAGCGTGCTCCGCTGGACCGGCACGGTCGGCCTGCTGGCGCTCGACAACCTCAACTACGTCGCTCCGCCTCCCGTCGGGACGCAGCTCCGGTCGTACCAAGCCGGCCTGACCGCGGCCGGGCAGTTCGACCTGGCGGACGCCGGCTCCGGTCAGGTCGCCATCCTGTCCCGGGCGACCGGGACGTACGTCGCCGCCGGATACGCCGGCGCGGCGGTAACCATGACGACCGTCCGCGTCACGGATCCGCAGAGGTTCACCCTGCTGCGCAACGCCGACGGCAGCATCAGCCTCAAGTCGGTGGCCGGGGGCCGCTACGTGAGCGCCACCTCGGCGGACTCCTACCACCTGGTCGCCGACAAGACCACGATCGGCACGACGGAGAAGTTCTACCGGGTCACCGTCACCGGCGCCGATCGTTCCCTGAAGGCCCGTACGAACAACCAGTACGTCACCGCGGACAGCGCCGGCGTAAAACCCCTCACCGCCAACCGCACCAGCCGGGGCCTCGCTGAACGGTTCGACCTGGTCGACCTCGGCAACGGGCAGGTCGCCCTGTTGGCCCGGGCGAACAACCGTTTCGTCACCGCGGACAACGCCGGAGCCAAACCCCTCATCGCCAACCACACCAGCGTCGGCTCCTGGGAACGATTCACCCTCGTCCGCAATGCCGACCTGACGGTGAGTCTCAGGGCGGGGGCGAACAACCGGTACGTCACGGCGGACCGGAGCGGGCGGCCGCTCATCGCGGATTGCCCCTCGCCCGGTATCAAGCAGCGGTTCATCCTCAGCTGACCGCGCCGGCGCCCGTCCGCGTCCCATCATCGCCAAGCGCACCACGGTCGGGGGCTGGGAGCGGTTCGACCTGGGCGACGGGCAGGTGGCCTGTTCGCGTGGGCGAACAACCGCTGCGTTACCGCGGCTGCACCGGACCCGACCCGCCGGACGCCCGCCAGGCAACAGACCTGGCGGGCGCCGGTACGGGTGGGCGGTCAGCGTTCGAGGATCGCCGTGACGCCCTGCCCGCCGGCGGCGCAGATGGAGATCAGTCCCCGGCCGCTCCCCTTCTGGTCGAGGAGCTTGGCCAGGGTGGCCACGATCCGGCCGCCGGTGGCCGCGAACGGGTGCCCGGCGGCCAGTGAGGAGCCGTTGACGTTGAGCTTGTCCCGGTCGATCGGCCCGAGCGGCGCGTCCAGGCCCAGCCGCTCCTTGCCGAACTCGGGCGACTCCCAGGCGGCCAGGGTGGCCAGCACCTGCGAGGCGAACGCCTCGTGGATCTCGTAGAAGTCGAAATCCTGCAGGGTGAGGCCGGCCCGGGCCAGCATCCGGGGCACCGCGTACGCGGGGGCCATCAGCAGCCCCTCGTCGCCGTGCACGAAGTCGACCGCGGCGGTCTCGCACCAGGAGAACCAGGCCAGCACCGGCAGGTGGTGCTCCCGCGCCCACTCCTCGGAGGCCAGTAGCACCGTCGACGCGCCGTCGGTGAGCGGCGAGGAGTTGCCGGCGGTCATGGTGGCCCGCTCGGCGTCCGGGCCCTTCGTGCCGAAGACCGGCTTCAGCGAGCCGAGCTTCTCCAGGCTGGTGTCCGGGCGGAGGTTCTGGTCCCGGGTGAGCCCGAGGTAGGGGGTCATCAGATCGTCGAAGAACCCCTTGTCGTACGCGGCGGCGAGCCGCTGGTGCGAGCGGAGCGCCAACTCGTCCTGGGCCTGCCGGTCGATGTTCCACCGCAGCGCCGTCCGCGCCGCGTGCTCCCCCATGGACAGCCCGGTACGCGGCTCCGCGTTGCGCGGGATCTCCGGTTTGAACGGCTGGAGCGGGCGGAGCTTCGCGGCGACCTTCAGCCGCTCGCCGACGGTCCGGGCGGAGTTGAGCGCGAGCAGCGTACGGCGCAGGTCCTCGTTGAGGGCCAGCGGCGCGTCCGACGTGGTGTCGACACCCCCGGCGATGCCGACCTCGAGCTGCCCGAGGGCGATCTTGTTGGCGACCAGGATGGCGGCTTCGAGTCCGGTGCCGCAGGCCTGCTGGATGTCGTACGCCGGGGTGTGCGGGTCGAGCCGGGAGCCGAGCACCACCTCGCGGGTGAGGTTGAAGTCCCGGGAGTGCTTGAGCACCGCGCCGGCGACCACCTCGCCGACCCGCTGCCCGGCCAGGCCGAAGCGGGCGACCAGGCCGTCGAGCGCCGCGCCGAGCAGATCGGCGTTGGACGCGTGCGCGTAGCGCGAGTTGGACCGGGCGAAGGGGATGCGGTTGCCGCCGATCACCGCGACCCGCCGGACACTCTGCATGATCGGCCTCCTCGATTCGGTTGCCCGTACCCTACTCGCCAGTAGGCTACGCCGCTCGGCGGCCACGGCGCGAGTCCTGGGCCGCTGGCCCGGTTCCAGGGCGGACGACCGGCGCCGGCATGGCAGGGGTTGCGTCCAACCTACTCGCCAGTAGGCTACGGGCATGAGCGAGCGCCAGCGAGCGAATCATCAGTGCGGTGCGGTGGTGCCTCATGCCGGCACTCGGCGAAGCGGAGGGCCGGCATGAGCGACCGCTACGCGAGCTTCGTCCAAACGGGGGCCGGCCGCACGCTGGTCAAGCGCATCGGGCTGCCCGACCCGCCCCGACTGCGCCGGCACACGCCGGGCGACCCGCTCGTTCCCGGGCCGGTCCTGCTCGGCTCGTCGACCGGTGGCCGGCTCGCCGAGCCGGTCGGCAAGATCCTGGCCACCGCCGGGGTCGAACTGCCCGACCCGGCCGCCGCCACCGACGCCACCTCGCGCTTCGCCGCCCTGGTGTACGACGCGACCGGTCTCACCGACTCGACCGAGCTGCGCCAGCTCTACGACTTCTTCCACCGGCACGCCCGGGCCCTGCTTCCCTGCGGCCGGGTGATCGTGCTGGGCACCCCGCCGGCCGAGTGCGACTCGCCCCGCGAGGCGACCGCCCAGCGCGCCCTGGAGGGGCTGACCCGCAGCATCGGCAAGGAGTTCGGCCGGGGCATCACCGCCCAGCTCGCGTACGTCACGAAGCACGGCGACGCCGGCACCCCGGTCAGCCTGGAGTCCACGCTGCGCTTCCTGCTGTCGGGCCGGTCCGCGTACGTCTCCGGGCAGGTGATCCGGGTCGGCGCCGGCACGGCCACCCCGCCGGCCGACTGGGACCGGCCGCTGGACGGCCAGGTGGTCCTGGTCACCGGGGCGGCCCGGGGCATCGGCGCGGCCCTGGCGCGGGTGCTCGCCCGGGACGGCGCCCGGGTGGTGGCGCTGGACATTCCCGCCGCCGGGGACGAGCTGGCCACCGTCGCCAACGAGGTCGGCGGCAGCGCGGTGCAGCTCGACCTGACCGCGGCGGACGCGCCGACCCGGCTGGCCGAGCACCTGGCGAGCCGGCACGGCCGGGTCGACGTGGTGGTGCACAACGCCGGCATCACCCGGGACCGGACGCTCGGCCGGATGGACGCCGACCGCTGGGACTCGGTGATCGACGTGAACCTGTCCAGCCAGGAACGGATCAACGACCTGCTGCTGGAGCGCGACCTGATCCCGGCCGGCGGCCGAATCGTCTCGGTCTCCTCGATCGCCGGCATCGCGGGCAACCGGGGGCAGACCAACTACGCGACCAGCAAGGCCGGCGTGATCGGCCTGGTCGACTCGCTCGCCCCGGTGCTGCGCGAGCGCGGCATCAGCCTCAACGCGGTCGCGCCCGGGTTCATCGAGACCCGGCTGACCGCCCGGATCCCGTTGCTGATCCGGGAAGCGGGCCGCCGGATGAACAGCATGGCCCAGGGCGGACTGCCGGTGGACGTGGCCGAGACGATCGGCTGGCTCTCGTGGCCGGCGACCGGCGCGGTCAGCGGCAACGTGGTCCGCGTCTGCGGCCAGAGCCTGCTGGGGGCGTGATGGCGCGGCGCAAGCAGCGGCGGCCGGAGGAGCCGGTCGAGGAGCTGTCGGTACACGAGCTGATCGAGGGCCCGACCCAGGACCTCACCGCGGCCCGGGCCGCCGCGGCGCGGACGGCCGGCGAGCCGCGCCCGTCCACCGACGAGACGCAGGACCTCTCCGGCGCGGCCGCCGAGGTCACCCGGGACCTGTCGGCCGTCGCCGGGACGGCCGTCGCGCCGGCGACCGTCGGCACCGCGGGGCGCGTCCGCATCGACCTGCCCCGGATGCCGGCGGCCGGCGTCCTCTACCGGCGGGCCCTGCTCGGCGCCCTGCCCGGGATGGGCGGCCGGCGCGGCCAGGAGCTGCCCGAGGTGGAACTCGGCGTGGGCGGCGTGACCGTGGACCGGGCGCACCTGGCCGACTACGACCGGGTCTGCGGCTTCCGGCTCACCGACCGGCTGCCGGCGACGTACGTGCACGTGCTGGGCTTCCCGCTGGCGCTGCGGCTGATGACCGCGGCGGAGTTCCCGATCCCGCTGACCGGGGTGGTGCACGTGGCGAACCGGATCACCGTGCACCGGCCGATCGAGGCCGGCGAGACCCTGGACTTCCACACGTACGCCGAGAACCTGCGCCCGCACGAGCGGGGCCGGCAGCTCGACGTGGTGCTGGTCGGCTCGGTCGACGGCACGGAAGTCTGGCGGGGCGTCTCGACGTACCTCGGAAAGGAGCGGAAGGCGGGCGGCGGCCCGCGACGCGACCGGGGTGACCGCCCGGACCTGCCGGCCGCCGCGGCGCACTGGCGGGTGACCCCCCGGGTGGGTACCGACTACGCCCGGGTCTCCGGCGACCACAACCCGATCCACACCTCGATGCTCGGGGCACGCCTGTTCGGTTTCCCCCGCCCGATCGCGCACGGCATGTGGAGCAAGGCCCACTGCCTGGCCGCGCTGGAGAGCCGGCTGCCGGAGGCGTACTCGGTGGACGTGGCGTTCAAGCTGCCGGTGCCACTGCCGTCCACGGTGTCCTTCAGCGCCACCGCGACCGGCGGGACCTGGGATTTCGCCCTGCACGACGCGCGGTCCGGCGGGCCGCAGCTGGTGGGCACCGTCCGCTGACCCCGACCGGACGGCCCGACCGCGGCGGACAAGGTGACCGGTGCAGAAGGGCCCTTCTCACCGGCGGGTGCGTGGCCGGCAGGGCAGCGGGCACGGGGCGTGATCCGGCGACTCGGCCCGCCGGCCCGTCCGGCGGCACCAGCATGGGGGCATGGGGGACGTGCTCGACCTGCTGCGCCAGACGGCGACCTCGCCGTGGGCGTACCTGGTGATCTTCGTGGTCACCGCGATCGACGCGTTCTTCCCGCTGGTGCCCGGCGAGACGGTGGTGATCACCGCCGCGGTCTTCGCGGCGGACGGGGAACCCGCCCTGGTCGCGCTGATCGTGGCCGCCGCGCTCGGCGCGCTCGCCGGCGACCACCTCTCGTACGCCATCGGGCGCGGCGGCGGCGCGCACCGGCTGGCCCGGCTGCCCGCCGACAGCCGGCGGCGGGCGAGTTCCGAGTGGGCCCGCCGGGCGGTCGACCGGCGCGGCGGGCTCATCCTGACCACCGCCCGCTACGTCCCGGGCGGCCGGACGGCGGTCACCCTGACCATGGGCGCGGTCCGCTACCCGCTCCGCTGTTTCCTGATGTACGACCTGCTCGCCTGCGCCGCCTGGGCGCTCTACTGCGGGCTGCTCGGCTACTTCGGCGGGCTGACCTTCAAGCAGAACCCGATCCAGGGCCTGCTGCTCGGGGTTGGTCTGTCGCTCGTGGCCACCGGAGTGTTCGAAGCCGTCCGCTGGATCCGCCGCCGGTCCCGGTCCCGCGCCGCCACCCGCCGCTGAGCCGGCCCCGGCCTCACAGCAGATCGGCATCGTGGACCAGGATGGCGAGCTGCACCCGGTTGCTCACCCCGAGCTTGGCCAGGGCCCGGCTGACGTACGCCTTGACGGTGCCCTCGCTCATTCCGAGTCGCCGGGCCACGTCGGCGTTCGCGTCTCCCCGAGCCACCTCCCGGACGACCGCCACCTCCCGGTCGGTCAGCCGGGCCAGCCGCTGCCGGGCGGCCTCCCGCCGGCCCGGGCCACGTTCGGCGAAGGAGCTGATCAGCCGCCGGGTCACCGTCGGGGCGAGCATGGCGTTGCCGGCGGCGACGGTCCGCACGGCGGCGGCGAGTTCCCCCGGCGGCGTGTCCTTCAGCAGAAAGCCGACCGCCCCGGCACGCAGCGCCTCGTGCACGTACTCGTCGAGGTCGAAGGTGGTCAGCATGACGACCTTGGGGCCCTTCGCGACGATCCGCGGCGCAGCCGCCAGCCCGTCGGTGCCGGGCATGCGGACGTCCAGCAGCACCACGTCGGGTCGCAGCCGGATGGCTGCGGCCAGCGCCTCGTCGCCGTCGGCGGCCTCGCCGACCACCGCGATGCCCGGCGCCGCCTCGAGGATCAGCCGCAGGCCTGCACGGACCAGTTGCTCGTCGTCAGCGATCAGGGTACGGATCAAGGCCCCACCTCCGTCGGGATGAGCGCCCGAAGCACAAATCCTCCGTCCGCCCCCGGGCCGGCCGCCAACCGCCCGCCGACCAGTTCGACCCGCTCCCGCAGCCCGACCAGACCGAGCCCCGCGCCGGGCAGGGCGGGACCGCGCCGGGCCGAAGGGCCGTTGCGGACGCTGACCTCGACCCCGTCGGGCAGGTGGCACAGGCGGACAGTGACCTCGGCATTCGGGGCATGCTTGCGGGCGTTGGTCAGCCCTTCCTGCACCACCCGGTACGCGGTCCGCGCGACGGCACCCGGCACCGGCCGCGGCGTCCCCTCGTCCTGGCGATGTACCTGGAGGCCGGCCTCACGCGACTCCCCGACCAATTCGTCGATCGCGTCCAGACCGGCGGGCGGGGGCGTGGAGGTTACGCTGAGCGGCGCGCCGTCAGCGGCCGGCGGCGGCTGACGCAGCACGCCGAGCACCTCCCGCAGGTCGGCCAACGCCGAACGGCCGGTGGACCGGATCAGGGCGGCCGCCTCGATCGTGGCGGGCTCGGCCGCGGTCACCTCCAGCGCGCCGGCGTGCACCACCATCAGTGAGACCCGGTGCGCCACCACGTCGTGCATCTCCCGGGCGATCCGGGCCCGCTCCTCGGCCCTGGCCCGATCGGCCCGCGCCTCCTGCTCGCGTTCCAGCCGCTCGGCGCGGTCCCGCAGGGCGGCCAGGGTGTCCCGCCGCGCCTGGATCCACAGCCCGGCGACCAGCGGGAAGATCACCAGCCAGGCGAAGAGCGCCAGCGCGTTCGCCGGGGTGCCGGTGGTCAACCGGCGTTCCCCGCCAAACGCCGCGCCGATCACCGCCCCCGCCAAGAGGACGAGCGCGGCGCCGAGCAGGTAGCCGGCGAGCCGGCGACCGCGCAGGCGCACGCCGGCCCACCAGGAGGCGACGACCGCGGCCGGCCACGCGGCCAGCAGGAGCCAGCCGACGGCCGCCATGGTGACCAGCGGCCACCGGCGGGACCCGAGGACGGCGGCGCCCGAGGCCAGCGCGATGCCGAGAGTGAGCACCTGGGGCAGCGGCGAGCGGAGGCCAAGCGCCCCGGCCGCCGACGCCCAGGTGCCGGCAGCCACCAGCACGGCGAGCAGGAGCGGCGCGTACCGCTCGGCCCGACGGAGCAGGGCGGCGCGGGAGGTCACCCCGCAAGCCTAGGCGGGCGGCGGGCTGTGGTGGAGTTCCGCGGGGGGCAGTTCCGGGGAGGGCTGGGTGCCGACCCTGAGAACGCCTCGGGGTATGACGCGACGAAAGTGACCCCCGCCGGCCGACCGACGGCAGATGGCCCGCACGGGCGGCGCGACCAGCATCGGAGCCATGGATTCGGTGCTCGATCTGCTCCACCAGACGATGTCCTCACCCTGGGTCTACCTGGCGCTCTTCGCGATCGCGGTGGTCGACGGCTTCTTCCCGGCGGTGCCGAGTGAAACCGCGGTGATCACCGCCGGGGTCTTCGCCGCGACCGGTCAGCCCGACCTGCCGCTGGTGATCGTGGTGGCCGGCTGCGGCGCGCTCGTCGGGGACCACATCTCGTACGCCATCGGCCGCCACGCCGGTGGGCGGTTGCTGGCGACCGTGCCGGGCCGCGACACCGCATCCGACGCGCCCCACCGTCGTAGGCGGGGTCGCCGGCGGGCAGCGCTGGAGTGGGCCCGGCGCGCCATAGCGGTTCGCGGCGGCCTGCTCCTGATCGTGGCCCGTTACATCCCCGGTGGACGCACCGCCGTCACCCTCACCATGGGGGCGACCCGGTTCTCCCGGCGGCGGTTCCTCGCCTTCGACGCGCTGGCCGCCGCCTCCTGGGGCGTCTACTCGGCACTCGTCGGCTACCTGGGCGGGCTCGCCTTCGAGCGGGATCCCGTACGCGGCCTGCTGCTCGGGCTGGGGATCGCACTGACCGTGACCCTGGTCGTGGAGACAGTGCGCTGGGTACGTGGCCGCGGGCGAGTGCCCGCCGACGCGCCGGTCAGTCGGCCGGCGGGTGCCAGGTGACGCCGCGCAGGAGGCGGTCGGCGCCGAGCCAGGCGACGTTCATCATCCGGGTGGCGGTCTTCTCCGGGTCCGCCTCCGGGTGGTCGGCGAGCCAGTCGGCCAGCGACTCGCTCGCCCCGACCAGGGCGTACGCGACCACCTCCAGGTCGGTGCCGCGCACCTCGCGCCCGTTCGCGCGCAGCGCGTGGTCGAGCATGCCGGCGACCACCTCGACCAGCCGGCCGCGCATGGTGGCCACCTCGGCGGCGAACGGCCGCTCGCCGCGGGCCTGCCGGTAGAGCACCGCCCAGCCGTCGCGGTGCGCGCCGACGAAGCCGAAGAAGGCACGCAGCCCGCGCCAGAGCCGTTCGTCGGCGGGCAGGTCGGGGGCGGCGGCCCCGGCGATGGCCTCCATCAACCTGGTGCCCTCCCGGTGCAGGCAGGCGACGAAGAGTTCTTCCTTCGTGCCGAGATACGCGTAGACCATCGGCTTGGAAATGCCGGCGTCTTCGGCGATCTCGTCCATGCTGGCCGCGTGAAAACCCCTGCGTGAGAACACCTTGACCGCCGCGTCGAGCATCTGCTGTTCGCGTACGGCTCGGGGCAGGCGCTTGAAGGTCGGGCTGGACACTCTTGCGAGCATACCTACTCGTGCGTAGGGTTACGGCTGAGTAACCAAAGTCGGCCCGCTCCGGAAGGTGCAAACCCCCATGACTGACTTCGACCCGGCCAACTTCGCGAACGTCGGCCCGAAGGAGTTCGCGCAGCTGGTCAAGTCCACCCCTGACGACAAGGTCGCCGAGGTCATGTCCGGCGACCTGCGCGGCAAGATCCTCAGCGCGGTCTTCGAGCGGATGCCGACCCTGTTCCGGGCCGACCGCGCCGGCTCCACCAACGCGGTCATCCACTGGAACGTCACCGGCCGTCCCGACGGCGGCACCGACACCTACGAGATCGTCATCGAGAACGGCACATGCGTTGTCTCCGACACCCCGCAGCGGGACCCGAAGCTCAGCCTCACCATGGGCCCGGTCGAGTTCCTGAAGATCGTCTCCGGTGGTGGCAACCCGGTCATGATGTTCATGACCGGCAAGCTGAAGGCCAAGGGCGACCTGGGCCTCGCCGCCAACATCGCCAACCTGTTCGACATCCCGAAGGCCTGAAGTGGTGGAGTTCTCGCTCGACCTGAACGAGGAACAGCGGGACCTCCGCGACTGGGTGCACGGCTTCGCGGCCGAGGTCGTGCGCCCGGCCGCGGCCGAGTGGGACGCCCGCGAGGAGACGCCCTGGCCGATCATCCAAGAGGCGGCGAAGGTCGGCCTGTACGGCTTCGAGTTCCTCGCCACCTGCTGGGCCGACCCCACCGGGCTCTCCCTGCCGATCGCCAGCGAGGAGCTGTTCTGGGGCGACGCCGGCATCGGGCTGGGCATCTTCGGCACCTCGCTGGCCGTCGCCGCCATCTACGGCGCGGGCACACCCGACCAGCTCGTCGAATGGGTGCCGCAGTGCTTCGGTGACGTCGACCAGCCCGCGGTCGCCGCGTTCTGCACCACCGAGCCGGAGGCCGGCTCCGACGTCGGGTCGATGCGTACCCGCGCCGTCTACCAGGAGGCCACCGACGAGTGGGTGCTGAGCGGGCAGAAGGCGTACGCCACCAACGGCGGGATCGCCGGGGTGCACGTGGTCACCGCCTCGGTCGACCCCGAGCTGGGCTCGCGGGGGCAGGCCGCATTCGTCGTACCGCCGGGCACGCCGGGGCTCAACGCCACCCGCAAGCTGCGCAAGCTCGGGCTGCGCGCGTCCCACACCGCCGACGTCTTCCTCGACGACGTCCGGGTGCCGGGGCGCTGCCTGCTCGGCGGCAAGGAGGCGCTCGACGAGCGGTTGGCCCGAGCCCGCGCCGGGCAGCGCGCCTCCGGCCAGGCGGCGATGCGCACCTTCGAACTGTCCCGCCCCACGGTCGGCGCGCAGGCGCTCGGCGTGGCCCGCGCCGCATACGAGTACGCCCTCGACTACGCCAAGAACCGGGTCCAGTTCGGCCGCCCGATCATCGAGAACCAGGCGGTCGCGTTCGCGCTCGCCGACATGAAGATGGAGATCGACGCGGCGCGGCTGCTGGTGTGGCGGGCCTCCTGGATGGGCCGCAACAACCGGCCGTTCACCGCGGGCGAGGGCTCGATGTCCAAGCTCAAGGCCGGCGAGGTGGCCGTCTCGGTCACCGAGAAGGCGGTCCAACTCCTCGGCGGGGCCGGCTTCCTGCGTGACCACCCGGTGGAGCGGTGGTACCGGGACGCCAAGATCTACACCATCTTCGAAGGAACCTCCGAGATCCAGCGCCTGGTCATCTCCCGGGCCATCTCCGGGATGCAGCTCCGCTGATCGCCGGCGGACCCGATCCGGCACGCGACGACCGACCGCTGTGCCGAGCGGCACGCCGTCGCGGGTCGGGCCGCCGGTCTCCGACGCAGGCGGCCCCGGCGCTCCGGCGGTGATCACCCCGGCTGGGTGCCGCGCCGCCACGGGTACCTGATCGAGAGGAGGGTTGCCGCGTGGACCTGCCGTTCGTCGTCGCCACGCTGACCCGACGCGGGCTGCTCAACCCGGGCCGGCCGATCCGGGTCGCCGCCCAACTCGGCGCGCTGCGGAAATGGGGCTGGAGCCTCGCCGGTGAGCTGCGCCAGGCCGCCGCCCGCGACCCCGGGCGCACCGCGATCGTCGACGAGCACGGCGCCACGCTGACATACCAGGAGCTGCTGGACCGGACGGAACGGCTGGCCCGGTCGATGCGGACCGGGTTCGGCGTACGGGCCGGCGACCGGATCGGCGTGCTCTGCCGCAACCACCACGGGCTGGTCGAGGCGGTCGTCGCGGCGATGCTGCTCGGCGCGGACGCCGTACTGGTGAACACCGGACTCTCCGCGGCACAGCTCGCCACGGTGGCGGAGGAGCAGGCGCTGCGGGTGCTGGTGCACGACGCCGAGTTCGCCGAGCGCATCCTCGGCCTCCCCGCCGACGTGCACCGGGTCGACGAGCGCGCCCGGGACGAACTGATCGCCGGGGCCCTGCCCGGGGAGCAGCTCCAGCCGCCGGAGCGGGACGGGCGGACCATCGTCCTCACCTCCGGCACCACCGGCGCACCCAAGGGCGCCCGCCGGCCCACGCCGAACGGCTTCGGCCCGCTGGTCTCCATCATCGACCGGATCCCGCTGCACGCCCGGGACACCGTGATGATCGCCGCGCCGCTCTTCCACACCTGGGGGTACGCCGCCCTCCAGGTGGCGTTCGCCATGCGCGCCACCATCGTGCTGCACCGCCGCTTCGACCCGGCTGCCACGCTGGCCGCCCTGGTGGCGCAGTCCTGCGACGCGCTGTTCGCCGTACCGGTGATGCTGCAGCGGCTGATGGAGGTGCCGGCGCCGGACCCCCGGCCGCCGCTGAAGGTGGTCGCGGTCAGCGGCTCCGCACTCCCCGGCGGGCTGGCCACCGCGTTCATGGACCGCTACGGCGATGTCCTGCACAACCTCTACGGCTCGACCGAGGTCTCCTGGGCGTCCATCGCCGGCCCGGCCGACCTGCGTGCGGCGCCCAACAGTGCCGGCCGCCCGCCGCACGGCACCCGGCTGGCGATCCTCGACGACGCCGGCGAGCCGGTCGGGGAGGGGCAGGTCGGGCGGATCTTCGTGGGCAACGAGATGCTCTTCGAGGGCTACACCTCGGGGGCCAGCCGGGAGCGCCGCGACGGCCTGCTGGACACCGGCGACCTGGGCCGGCTCGACGACGGCCTGCTCTTCGTCGACGGGCGGGCCGACGACATGATCGTCTCCGGGGGCGAGAACGTCTTCCCCGCCGAGGTCGAGGACCTGATCGCCCGGCTGCCGCAGGTCCGCGAGGTCGCGGTGATCGGCGTACCGGACGCCGAGTACGGCCAGCGGCTCGCCGCGTTCCTGGCCCTGCACCCCGGCGAGACCCTCGACCCGGAGGCGGTCCGCGAGTACGTGCGGCACTACCTGGCCCGCTACTCGGTGCCCCGGGACGTGGTCTTCGTGAAGTACGTGCCGCGCAACGCCACCGGCAAGGTGCTCGCCCGCGAGCTACGCCGCTACTACGGCTGAGTCAAGGGGCCAAAAGGGACCTACTGCCCTGCGAGGGCAGGATGGTACGTTCCCTCCGCCGGCGGTCCCCGGCAGGTCCGTTCACTCGTCCGGGAGCTGCCTCCATGGTCCGACTCCGCCGACGCTGGGCACTCGGCCTCCTCCTCGGCGGCGCCTCCGCCACCGCACTCGGCGCCACCGAACCCGTCCTCGGCCGGCGCCGCGCCGGCACCCTCGTCCGCCGCCAGCCCCCGCCGGTCGAGGTGGAGAACCACGCGGCCGGGGAACCCTGGTGGCCGCAGGACGGCACCCGCGCCGCCGACGACCGGCAGCGCCAGATCCAGGGGTACGCCTCGGCGACCAGCGTCGCCCCCGGGCAGACCGTCGACTTCCACGTCGCCGTCAACCCGGCCGGCCCGTTCCGGATCACCGTCCACCGGCTCGGCTGGTACGACGGCGCCGGCGCCCGCACCATGCTGACCAGCCCCGAGCTGGCCGGGGTGCCGCAACCCGTCCCGGCGGCCGACCCGGCGACCGGCACCATCGCGTGCCGCTGGCCGGTGTCCTGGACCCTGCGGATCCCCGACCACTGGACCTCCGGCCTCTACCAGGCGGTGTTCACCTCGGCCGCGGGCTGGCGCGCCTGCACGCCGTTCGTGGTCCGCGACGACCGGCGCGTCGCCCCGCTCTGCGTGGTGCTGCCGGTGACCACCTGGCAGGCGTACAACCAGTGGCCGACGGACCGGTTGATCGGCAAGAGCCTCTACAACGGCTACACGGCCGGCCGGCGGGACCCCCTGGTCCGGGCCCGGGAGGTCTCGTTCGACCGGCCGTACTCCAACGAGGGCATCCCGATCCACCTCAGCCGGGACCACGACGTCGTCCAGTGGCTGGAACGCAACCGGTACGACGTCAGCTACGCGACCAACTTCGACCTGCACTCCGGTCGGCTCGACCCGACCCGGCACCAGGGCATCGTGTTCGCCGGGCACGACGAGTACTGGTCGGTGGAGATGCGGCGGGCCGCGGAACGGGCGGTCGCGGCCGGCCGGAGCCTGGCCTTCCTCGGCGCCAACAGCGTCTACTGGCACATCCGGGTCCGGCCAGCCGCCGACGGGCGTGCCGAGCGCGTGGTCGCCTGCGCCAAGACCATGCCCGACCCGGGTCAGGACGGCGCCGGCCCCACTCTCCGGTGGCGCAGCATCCGCCAGCCCGAACAGGCGTTGATCGGCGTGCAATACAACGGCATCGTCGGCGCGCCGCAACCGCTGGTGGTCAACTCGGCGAGCCACTGGTTCTGGGCCGGCACGGGGGTGGCCGACGGCGACCGGATCCCCGGGGTGGTCGGCGGCGAGGCCGACGGCCTCAACCCCAGGACACCCCGCCCGGCCGCCGTCACCGCCACCGTGCTGAGCCGGTCGCCGTACCGGACCCGGGAGGGCGGGAGGCGGGTGCAGAACACGCACCTGTACGAGACGCCGCAGGGCGGTCTCGTCTTCGCCGCCGGCACGCTCTGCTGGACCATGGCGCTGAACCGCCCCGGGCACCGCGACGAGCGGATCGAACGGGCCACCGCCAACCTGCTCGACCGGATCGTCGGCCGCGCCCGAGCCTCAGCCGAGGCCCGGGCGTCCGAGCCCGCCGCGGGATAGATCGGCCGCTCTGCGGGTCGCCCGGTCAGGCGGGGACGGTCACCTGGCCGGCCACCGCCGCGGCGGCGATGTCGGTGCGGTGGTGCGAGCCGGCCAGCTCGATGTCCCGTACCAGGGCGTAGGCGGCATCCCGCGCGGCGGCCAGGTCCGAGCCGGTGGCCGTACCGCAGACGACCCGGCCCCCGGCGGAGCGCAGCGTGCCGTCGGCGTCCCGGCGGGTGCCGGCGTGGATGACCCCGGGGCGGTCCGCGCCGGTGATCACGTCGCCGGTACGCGGCGCCGCCGGGTATCCCTCGGCTGCCACCACGACGGTGACCGCCGCGCCGTCCCGCCAGCGCAGCGGCGGGTGCGCGGCCAGCGTGCCGGTGGCGGCGGCGTGCAGCAGCCCGGCGAGCGGCGTCTCCAGCAGGGCGAGGACGACCTGGGTCTCCGGGTCGCCGAAGCGGGCGTTGAACTCGATCACGCGGGGGCCGGCGGCGGTGATCGCCAGGCCCACGTAGAGCAGGCCCGCGAACGGGGTGCCCCGGCGCCGCATCTCGGCCAGCGTCGGGTGCACGACGTCGCGCATCACCTCATCCACCAGGCCGGGCGGCGCCCAGGCCAGCGGCGCGTACGCGCCCATGCCGCCGGTGTTCGGGCCGGTGTCGCCGTCGCCGACCCGCTTGAAGTCCTGCGCGGGCAGCAGCGGCAGGGCCGCCTCCCCGTCGGTGACGACGAAGAGGGAGACCTCGGGGCCGGCCAGATACTCCTCGACCACCACCCGGCCGCAGTCCTGTGCGTGCTCTTCGGCGACCGCCCGGTCGCTGGTCACCACGACGCCCTTGCCGGCGGCCAGCCCGTCGTTCTTCACCACGTACGGCGGCCCGAACTCGTCCAGCGCCCTGCCGGTGCTCTCCTGCTCCGTGCAGGTGTACGCCCGCGCGGTCGGCACCTTGGCGGCGGTCATCACGTCCTTGGCGAACGTCTTGGAACCCTCCAGCCGGGCCGCCTCCGCCGACGGCCCGAACACGGCGATGCCCTTGGCGCGTACCGCGTCGGCGACGCCGGCCACCAGCGGCGCCTCCGGCCCGATCACCACCAGGTCGGCACCCACCTCGACGGCGAGCGCCGCCACCGCCGCCGGATCGGTCGGAGCAGCCTCCCGCAGCTCGGCCACCGCCGCGATCCCAGGATTCCCCGGCGCCGCGATCAGCGCCGTGACGGACGGATCACCGGCCAACCCGAGCGCGAGCGCGTGCTCCCGCCCCCCACCACCCACAAGCAAAACCCGCACAACCCCGCATCCTACTGACTCCACCTCCCCACCCCGTTGATCATGAGGTTAGCGGCATCTACCGAGATCAACTCCGCGGTCAACCTCATGATCAACAAAGCGATCCGGGGGGTGGGGGTGGGGTGGGTTAGAGGAGCGGGTGGCGGAGGACGTTTTCGTCGCGGCCGGGGCCTACCCCGACGACGCTGACCCGGGTGCCGGTTAGCTCCTCGATGCGCGCGATGTAGCGGCGCGCGTTCTCGGGGAGTTCGTCCTCGGTGCGGGCCTTGGTGATGTCCTCCCACCAGCCGTCGAGCTCTTCATAGATCGGCGTCGCGTGGTGGAAGTCGGTCTGCGTCATCGGCATGTCGTCGACCCGCTCGCCGTTGATCTGGTAGCCGACGCAGATCGGCACCTTGGGCAGGCCGGTGAGCACGTCCAGCTTGGTGACGACCAGATCGGTGACCCCGTTGAGGCGGCACGCGTACCGGGCCACGACCGCGTCGAACCAGCCGGCCCGGCGCTCCCGGCCGGTGGTGGTGCCGTACTCGTGGCCGATCTTGACAAGGTGCCGGCCGTTGTCGTCGAAGAGCTCGGTCGGGAACGGTCCCGCGCCCACCCGGGTGGTGTACGCCTTGCTGACCGCGATGACCTTGGTGATCGCGGTGGGCGGGATGCCCGCACCCACGCACGCCCCACCGGCCGTCGGGTTCGACGAGGTCACGAAGGGGTACGTGCCGTGGTCCATGTCGAGCATGGTGGCCTGGGCACCCTCCAGCAGGACCGTCTCGCCCCGGTCCAGCGCGTCCCAGAGCATCGCCCGGGTCTCGGCGATGTACGGCTTGAGCCGCTCGGCGTACCCGAGGTACTCCTCGATCGTCGCGTCGACGTCGATCGCCTTGCGGTTGTAGACCTTGAACAGCACCTGGTTCTTCTCGCGGAGCGCCAGCTCCAGCTTCTTGCGCAGGATGCCGGGGTCGAGCAGGTCCTGGAGCCGGATGCCCATCCGGGCGACCTTGTCCCCGTACGCGGGGCCGATGCCGCGGCCGGTGGTGCCGATCCGGGACGAGCCGAGGTAACGCTCGACCACCCGGTCCAGCGCCCGGTGGTGCGGCATGATCAGGTGCGCGTCGCCGGAGATGCGCAGCCGGGAGACGTCCACACCCCGCTCGGCGAGACCGTCGATCTCCTCCAGCAGCACCTTCGGGTCGACCACCACGCCGTTGCCGATCACGATCATCGCGCTCGGCGAGAGCGCGCCGGACGGCATGAGGTGCAGCGCGTACTTCTGGCCGTCCGGGGTGATCACCGTGTGCCCGGCGTTGTTGCCGCCGGAGTAGCGCACCACGTAGTCGACCCGCCCACCCAGCAGGTCGGTAACCTTGCCCTTGCCCTCGTCGCCCCACTGGGCACCGAGGAGCACGATCGCTGGCATCTTCTCCGCCTCCAGAAGGCTCGGGTGCCAGGTGGCGACCGGTCAGCGAGCCCGGGGTGTCAGGCTAACAAGAGGTAACGGCGGGACCGGCAGGGGTTCGTCGAGAAGCAGGAGGCTCCTTCGTGTACGACGTGGTGCTGCTCAGCCTCGGCTCGGAGCGGGACGCGCCCGGCGGCGGCTGCGGCAGCGGCGGGGCCTGCTGCGGTGGCGCCGACGAAGCCGGCGGCGCGACGCCCGAGGAGCGCTGCGAGACCCCGCGCGTACCGGTGCTGGCCTGCGCGGACGCGCTGACCGCCCGGGGTGCCCGGGTGGAGACGGTCACCGCCCGTTCGGACGCCGACATCGACCAGGTGCTGGCCCGGCTCGACGGACCGCCGCGGGCGGACGGCCTCACCTGGCCCGATCCGGACGGCAAGACCCGCCTGGTGGTCGCCACGGCCAGTGACGGGCAGTTGCGCGCCGTGCTGCGCCGGCTGGTCCGGCGGTACGCTCCGCCGCCGAGCCGCCGTCCGGCCGACCTGCCCGGCAACCGGACGGTCCCGGACCTGCCGCCGGTCGGCGTACTCCCGCTCGATCCGGCCCGCACCGGGGCGGCGCGTGACCTGGCCGCGCAGCTCGGGTTGCCGCGCGACCCGGCGGCGGTGGCCGCCGCGGTGCTGGACGGCACCGCCCGCCGGCTCGACCTGCTGCGCAACGACGGCGGCTCGGTGACCCTGGACGGCGCGCTGCTCGGCGCGGCCGACGACGCGGGCCGGCCGCTGCACTGGCGCGGCCGGGTCGAGGTCGACGACGCGATCCTCTCCGACGGCGAGGAAGCGATCATGGCCTGCGCGATCGGCAACGCCGCCGGGTACGCGCGCCTCGACGATGTGACGCTGCTGGCCGACCCGGACCCGACCGACGGCCGGGTCGAGGTGGCGGTGGCCGTTCCGGTGGTCACTCGCTCCAGGTTGGGCCGCAGGCGGGTACGCCTCGAGGTGCGCCGGGCCCGGGGCCGGGCGGTGGCGGTCGTGCCTCGCGACGAGAAGGTGCCCTTCCTCGACGACGGCGTCGAGGGCGAGCTGAACCGGAAGCGGTCCTGGTGGACCGAGCCGGGCGCCTGGGCGGTCTGGACGTCCTGACCTCCGTCGATCTCGTGCGGCCCCCCGGCTGACCGGACGGCCTATCCTCGGCGGGAGGAAGGGGGAGGAACCGTGGTGCACGAGAACGCCGACCGGGCCCACGTACCGGGCCATCCGCAGGTGCCGGAGCGGGACATCGAACCGCTCTGGCCGCCGGAGCAGACCGACCCGACCACCGCCGTTCCGCCCTGGGCGGCGCCCAGCCAACCAGGCGCGCCCGCCTGGCCCGCCGTGCCTCCGGACGCCGCCGCACCGGCGCCCGGCGTGCCGGTGGGCGGCGCGCCCACGGGGCCGGCCCGGGACGCCACGGCCACCGGCGCGGCGACGGACGACGTGACGCGGGCGGGCGACGCCGGCAACGGGCCACCCGCGCCCCGCCCGGCGCGGCCTCCGGTCGACCTGGACCTCCCGTTCACCCTCGACCAACCGGCGGTCGCCCCGGGCAGGTCCCCGGGCGCCGATGGCCCGTCGGCCGACACCCCGGCGGCCGGGCCGGCCGGGTCAGCATCGGCCGGGTCGGGGGCCGGCGGCGGATCCGGCGCCCCGGACCGGTCCTCGAACGGGTCCGGGCAGGCCGACGACCTCCCGGCCGGCAGTCGGACGGATTCGCCCTGGGCCCAGCCGCCGCAGCGGTCGACCACCGGGCCGGCCGAGCCAGCCACCGACGCGCCAGGTCCGGACGCCGTGCCGCCGCCGTTGGCAGCCCCTGCCACGCCCGCCGCGGCCGGACCGTCGACCGCCGCCGCGCCCGCCCCTGGACCGGAGGTCGCCGGCACACCCACCGTCGGACCGCCCATCCCGGCCACCCCCACCGCCGCCCCATCGAGCGCCGCGCAGCCCCTTCCGGAGGCGCCCAGCGCCGGCGCACCGAGCGCCGGGCCGCCAGCCGGCGGACCACCCGCAGACGGGCAGCCGGAGGCTCCGCCGTCGCCCCGGCTCGGGCCGTTCCCGCCCTCCCCGGGCGTGCCACTCCCGCAGTCCGCGTACGGGAACGGCACGGGCTATCCGCCGGGGCCGGGCGGGTACGGGCAGCCGGACGGGTCGGCGTACCCGCCGCCACCCGCGGCGGGCGGGGTGCCGCCCACCCCGACACCGGACTGGTACCCGTCCGCCTGGCCCCAGCAGGGCACCCCGCCGCAGCAGCCCGGCCCGCCGCAGCAGCCGGCGCCCGCCGCGTACCCGGAGCCGGCCTGGACGCCGGAGGGCGGGGCGCCCCCGACCGCCGAGGACTTCGCCCGGCGCCGGCAGGCCCGGCCGCTCGATCCGGTGGCCACCATGGGCGTCCGGGCGGTGGTGAACCGGCTCGGCCTGGTCCGGCTCCCACCCGGGCAGCACGAGCAGGAGGTACGGCGCGACATCGAGATGGTCCGCCGCAACTTCGGCGGGCTGCGCCAGGTGACCGTGGTCAACCCGAAGGGCGGCGCCGGCAAGACGGTGGCCATCCTGCTGCTCGCCATGACCTTCGGCCAGAAACGCGGCGGATACGTGCTGGCCTGGGACAACAACGAGACCCAGGGGACCCTCGGGATGCGGGCCCAGCAGGACTTCCACTCGCGTACGGTGCGGGACATGCTGCGCGACCTGGCCCAGTTCCAGGGCGCGCACGGCCGGGTCGGCGACCTGTCGCAGTACGTCCGCTCGCAGGGCGAGGGGATGTTCGACGTGCTCGCCTCGGACGAGTCGGCGACCGGCGGCGAGATGCTCACGGCGGCGGCGTTCGCCGAGATCCGCGAGGTGGTCAGCCGCTTCTACAAGCTGATCTTTGTGGACACCGGGAACAACGTCCGGGCGCAGAACTGGCAGGCCGCGATGGACGCCACCGACCAACTCGTGGTCACCATGTCGGCGCGGAACGACTCGGCGGAGACCGCCGCGCGGATGCTCGACCACCTGGAGCAGAGCGGCCGGCAGCGGCTGGTCCGGCAGGCGGTGACGGTGGTGTCGATGCCGCCGTCGCGCAAGGAGATCGACCTGCCGGCCATCCAGGGGCACTTCGCCGCCCGGACCCGGGCGGTGCTGCTCGCGCCGTACGAGCGGCTCATCGACACCGGCGAGCCGATCCGGTACGGGCAGCTCTCCTCGGCCACCCGGGACGCCTGGCTGAAGATCGCCGCCGCCGTGGCGGAAGGACTGTGACCAGGCGCGACGGCCGGCCCGACCCGATGGTCGGACCGGCCGTCGACGCGGTTCAGTGGCTGGCGAGGGCGTCCGCGGCGGCCGGGTCGCAGTCGCGGAGGAACTGGGCGCAGCGGGCCGCCTCGTCGGCCTCGCCGATCTCGCCGGCGGCCCGGGAGAGCACGTAGAGGCAGCGGAGGAAGCCCCGGTTGGGCTTGTGCGACCAGGGCACCGGGCCGTGCCCCTTCCAGCCGGCACGGCGCAGCTGGTCCAGCCCGCGGTGGTAGCCGGTACGCGCGTAGGCGTACGCCGGGACGACCTGGCCCGCGGCGAGCGCCCGGGCGGCCAGTGCCGCCCAGGCCGCGCTGTGGGCCGGGAAGCGGGCCGCGACGTCCTGGTACGCCTCGTCGGTGTCCTGCTCGGCGGCGGCGGCCAGCGCGGCGTCGGCCTCCTCGTGCACGGGCAGGAGGGTGGCCGGTGGCTCAGGCAACAGGTTCTGCATCGCCCCATTCAACCCGCTTCGCGTAGGGGTACGCGAGGGGGTCCGGCGAGCCGGTCAACTGAACGGCTGAGGGGTTCGTCACGCCTGCGGCGGGCCGGCACGTACCCCCGGCCCATGCCACCCGGAGATATTTTCCACTACAACTAAAGATCCGGAGCCTCCCCAGGACCCGGTTATGCAGGAGCCCGGTGGCCTGGCCGCCGGGCTTCTGTCCGTCCGGCCGGCGGTTGGCCGGCTTGCCCGGCCGGGGCAGGATGATCTCGTGCCGACCCCACCTCCCGCGGACGTCATCGAGCCGCACGACACCAGCATCGACGAGATCGAGACCCGGGCCGAGTTCGACCGGCGGCTGGCCGAGGGCACCCTCGCCGGGCTGACCGTGCAGGGCCTCCGCCTCGACCTCGACCCGGTCCCCGACCTGCGCGGCGTCGAGGTCGCCGGAACCCTCTTCGTGGGCTGCCGGTTCGCCGGCCGGGAGGTCGGCGCGGACCTGGTCCGGCGCGGCGCCAACGTGGTCCCGCCCTTCTCCGGGCTGCCCTACCCCACCCAGCCGGCCCACCTCTACACCGCCGACGAACTGGCCGCCGGCTTCCCGGACGGCGGCTTCGCCGGGATGTACGACACCCGGGTGTACGCGCACTTCCGGGCGCACGGCGGCGCGCTGCCGGACGTCCGGGAGGCGCTCGGCCAGCGGCTGCACGACCACGGGGTGGACAACGCCCTGGCCGATGCCACCCGGACCTGGCTGGCGGTGCACGGGCCGCAGTCCGTGGTGGGTGTGATGGGCGGGCACGCGGTGCCGCGCGGCAGCGCCGCGTACCGGATGGCGGCGGTGCTGGGCTGGGAGCTGGCGCGGGCCGACCGGCTGGTGGTGACCGGCGGCGGGCCCGGCGTGATGGAGGCGGCGAACCTGGGCGCCTTCCTCGCGGCCTGGCCGGCGGAGGAGCTGACCGCGGCGATCGACCTGCTCGCCACCGCCCCCGACTTCACCGACCACGACCGCTACACCGAGGTCGCGCTCCGGGTCCGGGAGCGGTACGCCGCCGGGCCGACGCTGCCCACGCCCCGTCCCGCCGCGGCCGGCACCGAGTGGGCCCGCTCCGGCGGGCTGGCCATCCCCACCTGGCTGTACGGGCACGAGCCGGCGAACCTGTTCGCCGGGCGGATCGCCAAGTACTTCTCCAACGCGATCCGGGAGGACACCATCCTGCGACTGGCCCGGGGCGGAATCGTCTTCGCGCCCGGTCGGGCCGGGACGGTGCAGGAGGTGTTCCAGGCGGCCACCAAGACCTACTACGGCACCGACGGGGCCAGCGGCGCGTACGTGTTCCTCGACCGGACCTACTGGACCACCGAACTGCCGGTCGAGTCGCTGCTGCGGCCGCTGCTGGCCGCCTCCCCCTTCGGCGACCTGTCGTCCACGGTGCACCTCACCGACGACGTGCGGGAGGCGGTCCGGCTGCTCACCGCCGCGTGAGACACGAACGGCCGGCTCCCGTTGCGGGGAGCCGGCCGCCGTGACGGGCTGGTGGACTACTTGTTCATCGTGGTGCCGGTGGAGCGCAGCGCCTCGCAGGCCTCGACGACCCGGGCGGCCATGCCGGCCTCGGCGGCCTTGCCCCAGACCCGCGGGTCGTACATCTTCTTGTTGCCGACCTCGCCGTCGACCTTGAGCACGCCGTCGTAGTTGCGGAACATGTGGTCCGCCACCGGCCGGGTGAAGCAGTACTGGGTGTCGGTGTCGATGTTCATCTTCACCACGCCGTAGTCCAGCGCCTCGCGGATCTCCGACAGCAGCGAGCCGGAACCGCCGTGGAAGACCAGGCTGAGCGGCTTCTCCTTGCCGTACTTGGCGCCGACCGCCACCTGGATGTGGTTGAGCACCTCGGGGCGGAGCTTGACGTTGCCCGGCTTGTAGACGCCGTGCACGTTGCCGAAGGTCAGCGCCGCCATGTAGCGGCCCTTCTCGCCGAGGCCGAGCGCCTCGACCATGGCCAGGCCGTCCTCGACGGTGGTGTAGAGCTTCTCGTTGATGGCGTTCTCGACGCCGTCCTCCTCGCCGCCGACCACGCCGACCTCGATCTCGAGGACGATCTTGCCCTTGGCGGCCTCGGTGAGCAGCTCCTCGGCGATCTGCAGGTTCTCCGGCACCGGCACGGCCGAGCCGTCCCACATGTGCGACTGGAACAGCGGCTCCTTGCCGCGCTGCACCCGCTCCTGGGAGATCGTCATCAGCGGCCGCACGAACTTGTCCAGCTTGTCCTTCGGGCAGTGGTCGGTGTGCAGGGCGATGTTGACCGGGTAGTGCTTCGCCACCTCGTGGGCGTACTTCGCGAAGGCGACCGCGCCGCTGACCATGTCCTTCACGGACGGACCGGAGAGGTACTCGGCGCCACCGGTGGAGACCTGGATGATGCCGTCGCTCTCCGCGTCGGCGAAGCCCTTCAGCGCCGCGTTCAGCGTCTGCGACGACGTCACGTTGATGGCCGGGTACGCGTAGTGGCCGGCCTTGGCGCGATCCAGCATCTCCGCGTAAGCCTCGGGGGAAGCGATGGGCATGTCGAACGCTCCTTACTTACCGCTGTCGGCCGTGCAGGCCGCTGTCTTCCTTGGGTGCGCCGGACCGCGCTGTCCACCGCCGGCAGTATCCCGTAGCAGGCGGCGACCGGCACAACCGGCCCGGGAACCGCTCACCGGCGGCTCGGCCGGTCCGGCACCACGACGCTGATCAGCCAGCTCACCACGGCCATCACGATCGCTCCCCAGAAGCCGGCCCAGAATCCGTCCACCTGGAACGGCAGCTGCAGCTGCCGGGCGATCCAGCCGGTGAGCAGGAACAGCAGGGCGTTGACCACGAGCGCGAACAGGCCGAGCGTGAACAGGTAGAACACGCAGCCGAACACCTTGATGACCGGCTTGAGCACCGCGTTGACCACGCCGAAGATGACCGCCACCACGACCAGGGTGAGCACCGTCTCCGTACCGGTGCGCCCGGTCACCTCCACCCCCGGCACGATCAGCGTGGTGATCCACAGCGCGAACGCGGTGATCACCAGTCGGATCAGGAGGCCCACGCCATCATCCTGGCACCGGAAACCGGGCCCGGAGGGACAATCCGCCGACTCGCCCGGGCGGGGGTCGGGTCACACCCGCCGCCGGGCCTGCCGTGCGGTTCGGCCGGCACCGAGCGGGACCCGGAGCCAGCCCGTACGGTGTGGTGGTGACTGTCCGCACCGAGATCCAGGGAGGGACGATGGGTCAGCCCGACGAGGACTTCGCCCCGAGCGACCACCTCGCTCCGGAGGAGCGGGACCTGGAGGCGGAGCCGGCCGACGCGGTCGAGCAGGCGGCGGCGATCAACCCGGAGGACGGCGACATCGAGCCGAACCGCGGCCTGGAGGTCGGCGACTGGGACGCGATGGAACAGGCCCGGGTGGTCACCGCCGACGAGGACGACTACCGCTGACGATGCGGGGAGGGTCCTGCGGCCCCTCCCCGCGTCAGCGCAGCGTGGTCACCTGCCCCGGATGGCCGGCGGCCCACTCGGCGAGCCGGTCGGTGCGCAGCGCGTCGAGGAAGCCCGGCCCGAGGGCCGGATCGAGCCGGAAGCGGAGGTCCGGCTTCTCCACGTGCACGCCGGGTGGGAGGAGCCCGATCGGCTCGGCGGTCGCGGCCTGCGCGGCCACCAGTCCCAGTGCGGGCAGGGAACTGTTTCCGGCGTCCGCGACCAGCCCGGAGTTCAGGTGCTGGAGCAGCGAGTTGAGCACGGCCGGATTGGTGAACGTGTCCCGCTCCTGGAGCCGGCGGAGCAGGCCGGCCGCGAACCGCTCGGCGTTGCGGTCCCGGTCCAGTACGCCGTCCGGCAGCCCGACCCGCTGGCGGAGCAGGTCCACCGAGGCGGTGCCGTCCAAGCGCTGACAGCCGGCTGGGAAGACCCGGTCGGTGTGCACCGAGCGGACCCGCTGCGGCAGGCAGACCTGCACGCCGCCGACCGCGTCGGTGAGCTTGCGCACCACCGGATACGTGAGGACGGCACCGGCGTCGATCCGTACGCCGAGGGTGTCGGCCACCGCGTCACGGGTGACCCGGTAGCCGCGGCTCAGGTCCGGATGCGGCTCACCGGCACCCTGGAGGAAGGCGTAGTTGAGCTTGTCCGTTCCGTGACCGGGAACCGCGACCTCCAGGTAACGCGGGAGCGAGACCAGATAGAGCCGGCTACGGTCGGCCGGAACGTGTACCAGCAGGGCGGAGTCGGCGAGTCGGTACTGGCGGCCCTCGTACCCGTCCACGCCGAGCAGCAGCACGTTCAGCGCGCCGGTGGGGGTCGGCGGTGCCGGCTCACCGAGCGGGGTCGCGGGTGCCGGCTGGCGCGGCGCGATCGCCGTGAAGCCAGCCAGGGCGGCGGCGACCACCGCCAACGCCGTACCGGCGAGCCGGAGCCGGAGGCGACGACGCCGGCGGCGGACCACGGCCCGGTCGATGGCGGCCCGGATCGGACCGGTGGGCGGGGTGAGCGCCTCGTGCCGGGCGAAGGCGGCCCGCAGGTCGTCCTCGATCATGAGCAGACCTCCACGTACTCGGCTCGGAGGGTGGCCAGCGCGCGGGAGATGCAGGACCGGACGGTCCCGACGGCGCAGCCGAGGATCTCGGCGATCTCCGCGTCGGGCAGGTCCTCGTAGTAGCGGAGCACCAGCGTGGCGCGCTGCCGTCGGGGCAGCCGGGACAGCCAGGACCAGACCTGGTCGCGATCCACCGCGGCCTGCGCGTGGTCGGTCGGCGCCGGCACCGCCTCGTCCGGTTCGCCGCGCAGCAGCACCCGGCGGGCCCAGGAGCCGCGCCGCCAGTCGACGTACTGGTTGGTGAGCATCCGGCGGACGTACCGCTCCGGGGCGTCGCTACGGGCCACCCGCCGCCAGTTCAGCTGGACCCGCACCATGGTGTCCTGCACCAGGTCCTGCGCCTGGTGCGGATCGCCGGTCAGCATGACCGCGTACCGCAGCAGGGCGTCCAGCCGCGCGTCGGCGAACTCCTCGTACGTCATCTGCACCTCCCGGTGTCCCGACTGATTGACGGACCCGGGGCGGCCGAAGATTGCACACCCGGGCGATCAACCTTTCGGTCGGTTCGGCAGGCCAACCAGCCAGTCAGGGCAGCGGCGCGACTTAAAGATTCTTTAAGCTCCACGGACTCCGCCTGAAATTCCCACTGGAGGAACCCCCAAATGCTCAGCAACTCCACTCGGCGCTGGCTCGCCGGGTTGGGCGTCGCAGGCGCGTTCGTCGCCGCCTCCGCCACCCCCGCCGTAGCCGCCCCGGCGAGCCCCCAGATCTACACCTTCTTCCCCGACACCACCGTCGCCGTCGGCTCCGCCGGCGTGGTGAAGTCCGCGTTCCTCTACGCCGAAGAGCCCGTCACGCTGCGCGACCTCTCGATCCGGTACGACTACCGGACGCTGGCCGGTAAGGTCACGCTCACCGGCGAGAACGACAGCGACGACTGCACTGCGCCGGAGGCGGGCGTGCTCGTCTGCCGGGAGCACTTCGACGTGGTCGTCGACCCGTACTTCGGTGGCTTCCCGACCAACGTGAAGATCGCGCCGACCGACGCTGCCAACCTCGATGACAAGGGCGCCCTGAAGATCACCGTCCAGACGGGCGACACCGACCGGGCGACCTGGACGTCCCAGATCCGGGTCGGCGAGGGCGTCGACCTGGCGGGCGGCGAGCCCACCGAACTCAGCGTCGACATCGCGAAGAACAACGGCAACTTCTCGACGCCGGTCACGGTGAGCAACGTGGGCGAGACCACCGCCAAGGGTGCGGTTGCCCTGTTCGACCATGACTGGGCAATCACCCCCACCGAACGATGGAGCAACTGCTACTACCTCGACGACATCCTCATCGCCTGTGAGTTCAGCGAAGAGATCGCGCCGGGCGAGACCCACTCCGCCACGTTCCAGTACGCCATCCGGCCGGACACCTACGCGCCGGGCACGGCCTACGGCTACACGCAGTTCATCACCCCGGGTGACTTCGAGGACCTGATCGGTGCTGCCAAGAAGGCCGGCATCAAGACCGCGAAGCGGGGCACCGGGTCGAAGCTGACCCTCGGGAAGGCCACCGCCGCCCGCAACCGGGCCGCGCAGACCGACGTCGACCCCACGAACAACTTCTCCGAGCTGACCGTGCACGTCCAGGGCAAGCGTGGCGCCGACCTCGAGGCGATCGGGGCCAAGCTGAGCGGCGAGAAGGATGCCGTGGTCGAGGCGCTTCTCGGCGTCCGCAACAACGGTCCGGCCACCCTGGACCGCAGCCGCGTTGGCTCCGACATCACCTTCGTCGACGTCACCGTGCCCACCGGCACCACCGCCATCGACGTGCCGTGGGACTGCGTCCCGTTCCAGGGCGACGGCACCAAGTTCGACGACGACGCCGGCAAGCCGGGGGCGGCCAAGTACCGCTGCTTCACGGGTCCCGTTCTCTTCGCGGGCGAGACGATGGAGACGCCGTTCCGCTTCCGGATCGACAAGGTCGTGCCGAACGCCACCGGCAGCGTGCAGATCAATGCCGAGTGCGAGTGCGATGGCGGCTTCAAGGACGACCTGAACCCGGCCAACGATCTCGCCAAGATCGTCGTGAACGCGGCCGGCGGCGCTGGCGGAGGCGAGAGTGACGGCGGCACCCTGCCGATCACCGGCTCCGCCACCGGCCTGATCGCCGGCGTCGGCGCCCTGCTGCTGGTCGCCGGGCTGGGCGGCTACGTGGTGGCCCGCCGCCGCAAGACCCGCTTCGTGGCCTGATCTCGAACGCCACCACTGGCACAAGGCAAAGGGTGCCCCGCCGACTCCTGTCGGCGGGGCACCCCGCACATCCCCACCCCCGAACCATCTGAAATCCCACGGGAGGAACCCCCACATGCTCAGGAACTCCACTCGGCGCTGGCTCGCCGGGTTGGGTGCCGCAGGCGCGTTCGTCGCCGCCTCCGCCACCCCCGCCCTCGCCGAGGAGGCGCAGGTCAAGCTGGGTCTCTACTTCGGTGACACCACGATCGCGGCCGGCTCCAACGGAAAGATCGAATACAGCACCATTCACAGCTCGGCCCCCGTCGTGCTGCGTGACCTCACCGTCCGTTACGACTTCACCGACCTGGCCGGGAAGGTGAACGTCGGCGAGGAGGAGGACACGTTCTCCGACTGCACCAGCCCCTCGGAGAACGTGCTGCTCTGCACGGAGCAGTTCGAGGTCGGCCTTGACGAGTGGGGCCTGGCCGGGATCTTCCCGGTGCAGATCAAGCCCACCGACAAGGCGCAGGACGGGGACGTTGGCACGCTCAAGGTGACGATGACCGCGGCGGGCTTCGACGCGGTCTCGCACGAGGCGAAGATTCGCATCGGCGAGGGCGTCGACCTGGCGGCTGGTCCGGAGACCGCCCTCTCGGTCGCACCCGGCAAGAGCTTCACCGCGCCGCTGAAGGTCAGCAACGCAGGCGAGACCACCGCCAAGGGTGCCACCGTCGTCTTCTACAACGACTACGGCCTCAACGCGGGCAAGCACTTCAGCAACTGCACGTACGTGGGCGACGAGCTGCGGACCTGCCAGTTCAAGGAGGACCTGCCTGCGGGCACGAGCTTCAGCGCGTCGCTGCCGTATGTTCTCGGCAAGGACAGCTTCGCTCCGGGCTTCAAGTACGGCGAGATCGTCTGGATGACCCCCGCCGAGTTCGAGGACTTCCAGAACTACCTGGGCCACTACGACGTGACCATCGGCAAGCCGGGTACCGACGGCGAGCTGACCCTGGCCCAGGCCACCACCGCGCGGGGCTTCCAGGCGGACAATCAGCCGGACAACAACTCGACCAACCTCCAGGTGACCGTCACCGGCCAGAACAGCACCGACCTCGAGGCGCTCGGCGCCTCGCTGACCGGCAAGGCCGGCGACTCGGTGAAGGCGACCATCGGGATCCGCAACAACGGTCCGGCGACGCTTGACTACAGCCGGGGCGGCAGCTCGATCACCTACATGAACTTCGATGTTCCGAAGGGCACCACGGCCGTCGAGGTGCCGCAGAGCTGCGCGCCGATGAACGGGAAGGAGTGGGGCGAGTCGGGCGAGCCAGGAGCGCCGCACTACCGGTGCTACTTCGAGCCGTTCCTGAAGGCCGGTGACTCGGCCATGCTGGACTTCTCGCTGCGGATCGACAAGGTGATCCCCAACGCCACCGGCCTCGTGAAGATCAACGTTCCGTGCGAGTGCGACGGCGGCTTCTACCGCGACCTGAAGCCGGCCAACGACACCGCCAAGGTCGTGGTGAACGCCGCTCCGGGCGGCGACGGTGGCCAGGGCGGTGGTGACGGCGGCACCCTGCCGATCACCGGCTCCGCCACCGGCCTGATCGCCGGCGTCGGCGCCCTGCTGCTGGTCGCCGGGCTGGGCGGCTACGTGGTGGCCCGCCGCCGCAAGACCCGCTTCGTCGCCTGACCCCAGGCACCCCGACGCAACACGGCGCCCCGCCGACCCCCGGTCGGCGGGGCACCGTCATGTCCGGGTCACCCCCGACAGATCCACACCACCAGCGGCAGCAGCACCGAACCGTACGGCACGGACGGGCGACCACCGACGGGTTTCCGGGGAGCGCCGCCACGAGCTGGTCTTCGCGATCCTGGCCTGCGAGTCCGAGCCGGTCGACCCCCGGCTGTGACCGGTACGCCCGGTCCGGCGTGAGGCCGGGCCGGGCCCAGGTACCCTTTGTGGCCGTGGACACAGCAGAGAAGACCCGGATGCTCTCCGAAAGCGTGGCGCTGAACCCGCTCGATCCGAAGGACCTGATCCACACCTTCGGGTTGGTCGGCGTCTGGGTGATCCTCTTCGCCGAAACCGGCCTGCTGGTCGGCTTCTTCTTCCCGGGCGACTCGCTGCTCTTCCTGGCCGGGGTGGCCGCCTCACCGGTGGCGGACGCGATCTTCGGCGCCGGCACCCGGCTGAACCTGGTCGCGCTGCTGGTCGGCGGGCCGCTCTGCGCGATCATCGGCGCGCAGCTCGGGCACTGGTTCGGGGCCCGGTACGGCCGGCGGATGTTCGAGCGCCCCAACTCCCGCCTGTTCAAGCGGGAGTACGTGGAGAAGGCCGAGTACTACTTCCAGAAGTTCGGCCCGGCGAAGGCCGTGGTGCTGGCCCGCTTCATCCCGATCGTGCGGACCTTCCTCAACCCGGTGGCCGGGGTGCTCGGCATGCCGGCCCGGCAGTTCCTGCTCTGGAACGTCGTCGGCGCGATCCTCTGGGTGGACGGCATCCTGCTGGTCGGCTACCTGCTGGCCGACCAGATCTACAACGCCATCGGCGACAAGATCGACCGGTACATCCTGCCGGTGGTCGCCCTGATCATCGTGATCTCGGTGCTGCCGATCTTCTTCGAGTTCCTCCGCGACCGGCGGGCGCGCAAGCGCGGCGAGGCCGCCGCGGTGGTCGCCGCCTCCAGCGCGGCGGGCGCGGCCGAGGCATACCGGGACGCCCTGCGGGACGACGACCACCGACGCCGCGGCCCGCAGGACCGCTGACCGACAAACGCCGGATGGCCGGTCCCCCGCACCGGGGGGCCGGCCATCCGCGTACGACCTGAAACTCTGCGGGCGGAACGGATGACGGGCAGCCGTCACCGTCCGGTGGTGGCGCCACCCCTGGCACGCCACCCGTCGCCGCACTCAATCGGGGCGGCCTACGGACATCCGGGCTCGGCCGGCGGCCACAATTCGGCCGCTGCGCCGCTAGGCGGCACGCCGGGCCGAATGAAGGCCGTCTGACGCCGCGCCCTGACCCCGGACAGTCAACCCCGAAGCTCGGACACGTCCGGTTTCAGCGGGCCTTCTTGGTGGCCCGCTTACGCGGCGGGGTCAGCAGATCCGCGATCGTGGCGATCGCGGTCGGCACCAGCCGGTAGTACGCCCAGACACCGCGCTTCTCCCGCTCCAGCAAGCCGGCCTCGGTGAGGATACGCAGGTGGTGACTGACCGTCGGCTGCGAGAGGCCGAGCGGCGCGGTGAGGTCACACACGCACGCCTCGCCCTCGGGGGCCGACTGGATCAGGCTGAGCAGCCGCAGCCGGGCGGGGTCGGCGAGGGCCTTGAGGACCCCCGCGAGCCGCTCGGCGTCGGCACGTTCGATCGGCTCGCCGGCAAGCGGCGAGATCTGAGGCATGGTCATTTCAGCCAACGCAGTTCCCACGTATTCCATCCTTCCACCAGCAGCATCGATCCGCCTGCATATCAGCAGATCCGAATCGGCAAACTTTTAGGCCACAAGGCCGAGGTCAGCCAACGTATAGGCCGCCCGATACGGCAGTCCGGCGGCTCGCACCGCGTCGCCGGCGCCTCGATCAACAATAACCGCTACGCCGACCACCTCGGCCCCGGCCTCACGCAACGCCTCGACGGCGGTCAACACACTGCCACCCGTGGTCGAGGTGTCCTCCACCGCCAGGACCCGACGACCCGCGATCTCCGGCCCCTCGACGCGCCGCTGCAGACCGTGCGCCTTGCCCGCCTTGCGGACCACGAACGCGTCCAGCGGCCGGTCGGTCCCGGCCGAGGCGTGCAGCATCGCGGCGGCGACGGGATCGGCCCCGAGGGTCAGCCCGCCGACCGCGTCGTACGCCCAGTCGGCGGTCAGGTCACGCATCACCCGGCCGACCAACGGCGCCGCCTGGTGATGGAGCGTGACGCGACGCAGATCCACGTACCAGTCCGCCTCGCGGCCCGACGAGAGCACCACACGGCCATGGACCACAGCCAGGTCGGTGATGAATTTACGCAGGTCGTCGTGGTCCTCCATGGCGATAGAGGGTACTTCGCGAGTCTGGGAGGTGTGTGTGGGGTCCGCCCGGGTCAACCCTGCGGGCGACCGACGACTGGCTATGCCCGACTACGCTGTGCGACCGTCCACCCGGGTTACCGGACGATGATCCCGGCGACCGGAACGTCCGCGCGACCCGCCGGCGGTCAGTCCCGGCCCCGGCCGACCCGCCCCCGGGTGTCCCGGGAGACGCCGCGCAGCAGCCGTCGCGGCGCGTGCCGCAGGCCCGCCACGGCCAGCTTGTACTTCCAGTTCGGCACGCTGACCAACTTGCCTTTCCGCAGGTCACGCAGCCCTTCTTCGACCACCTCGGCGGGCCGCAGCCACATCCAGCCGGGGGTGCGCGACATGTCGATGCCGGCGCGCTCGTGGTAGCCGGTGCGGGTGTAGCCGGGACAGAGCGCCATCACCCGCACGCCGAGCGGCGCCACCGACTGGCCGATCGACTCACTGAAGTTCGTCACCCACGCCTTGCTGGCCGAGTACGTCGATCCGGGCATGGGCACGCCGAAACCCGCAACGGAAGAGACATTTATCACTGCCCCACTGCCCCGCTCGATCATCGGCGGGAGAGCCGCGTGGGTCAGCCGGAGCACGGCCAGCACGTTCAACCGCAGCAGCCGGGCCTCGTCCTCGACCGTCGATCGGACGAACGGGGTGTTCAGGCTGAAGCCCGCGTTGTTCACCAGCAGCCCGACCGGCGGCTCGGCGACGAGGCGGCGTTCCACCACCGAACAGCCGTCGTCGGTGGACAGATCCGCGGAAATCGTCTCGACCTGGCGGTCGTACCGCCCGCTGAGTTCGGCGGCGGTGGCGGCGAGCCGGCCGGCGTCCCGAGCCACCAGGACCAGGTCCCAGCCGTCGGCGGCGAGCCGGCGGGCGAACGCCTCGCCGATGCCCAGGCTGGCGCCGGTGATCAACGCGCGGCGCGGGGAGGGGAGCGGTTCGTCGGTCACGGGCGATCCTCAGGGAGTGGCGTCGGTCCGGACGGGGTGGGCGGCGGGCCGCCCGGTCCCGGCCCGGCCTGCGGAGGTGCGGGTGGCGCCCACGGCGAGCGGGATCCGTCGGCCGCCGATGGACCGGGATACGGCGGTGTCGAAGCGGGCGGGCCGGAATACGGCGGAGCCGAAGCGGGCGGGCCGGAATACGGCGGAGCCGAAGCGGGCGGGCCGGAATACGGCGGAGCCGAAGCGGGCGGGCCGGAATACGGCGGAGCCGAAGC
>NZ_JBIAFE010000025.1:88827-132186 GCF_042869115.1 Micromonospora sp. NPDC007230
GACGCGGGCGGCCCGGGATACGGCGGAGCTGAGCCGGCGGACGCGGGCGGCGCGGATGACGGCGGGCCGTAGGCCGGACCGGATGCCGGGGTGGCCGGCCCGGCCGGCGGCAGCGGCCCGGCCGACGGCATCGGGGTCAGCGGACCGGCCGGCGGGACGGGGCCGGTGGGGGCCGCCGGGCCGGCGGTGGGACCGGTGGGCGCGGGTCGGCGGAAGAAGGCGCTCGCGCCCGGCAGCGTCAGCAGGGCGGCGACCACCAGGTACCCGAGCACCTGGGCCACCGACAGGGCCGCGTTCAGCGGAATCCACCAGCCTGGGTACGCGTCGCCGAGCCGGGCGAGCAGGTCGGCGGTGACCCGCTCGTCGGTGCCGAGACGCAGCGGGGCGGCCCGCTGACCGACCAGCACCGCCAGTCCGCAGCAGCCGCAGAACAGGCCCAGGCCGGCGACCACCCAGGTGCCGACCCGGGCTCCGGGGCGGCCGGCGAGCAGGCCGAGGGCGAGCCCGACGAGCACCAGCCCGACGAGCACGCCGACCACGGCCGACAGTGCGGTGGAGCCCCGCAGCAGCGACACCAGCGGGTCGATCTCGCTATCGCGGGCCCCGGTGGCGCGCGCCGCCACCCGGAACCGGTCCACCGTGCCGGGCGTGACCGCCAGGTTGGCGACCGCGTACGCCACGGCGCCGACCGCCATCAGCAGCAGCACCGCCGCCGCCGCGACGACCACCCCCGGACGGCGGGGCGGAGCCTGAACGGGGTGCGACACGACAGATCCCTCCGGTAGGCGTCGGCTTGCAACCTACTCGGAGGGATCGTCCGAGTCGCTCTTATCGGAGCGTCAACTTCCGGATGGCGGCTGGGGACCGGGCCGGTCCTCGGGAGGCGACGACGGACCGGGCTGGCCAGGCTGGCCGGGGGCCGGTGGCTGACCCGGAGCCGACGGGTAGCCGGGCACCGGCGGCTGACCGGGGTAGCCCGGCGCGGGCGGGTACCCGGGGGCCGGCGGGTAGGCCGGGTAGGTGCCACCCGGCAGGGGCGGCTCCCAGGCCGGCTTCGGCTTGCGGAAGAACTCGTTGGACCTGGGCAGCGCCAGCAGGATCAGCGCGGCCAGCAGGGCCAGCAGGGCGACCAGGCCGAGGAGGTTGCTGACCGGCCCGTACCAGGACGGCAGGGCGTCCGAGAGCCGGCGCTGCAACTCCTCCGGGTTCGGCATGTTGCCGCCGGTCGAGCCACCGCCGGTCAGGCCGCCGGTCGCGTTGCTCACCAGGCCCGCGCCGCTGCAGCAGAACAGGATGCCGCCCAGCACCCAGGTGGTGATCCGGGCGCCGTTCTTTCCCCGGTTGTTCAGCAGCGCGAGCACGACGAGCGCGATCGCGAGCAGCAGCGTGAGCGCGGCGCCGCCGATGGCGGCTGCGTACGCGAAATCGCCCGCCTGCTCGGCGGCGCTGCCCCGATAGGCGTCCTGCAGGACGTCCCGGACGGTGCCGATGGTGGCGAGCGTCAGGATCAGGTTCACCACCTGAATGGCGGCGACGAGGATGAGCAGCCAACTGGAGAGCGTCACCACGCCGGGGCGGGTGCGGGCCGGGGGGCCCTGGGCATCGACCATTGTTTCTCCTTCCCTAGATCACACGACCACGGTAACGAGACGAGGCCAGGACGGCACGGCACGAGAGCGGGGACCCGCCGTGCCCCGGGAACTAATAGCCGCGCCACTCCGCGCGGGCGTACTCCAGCACGCGGGGTTGCAGCAACGTGGAGGCGGGCACGTCCACCCGGGACCGGTCGGCCGGGAAGGTGGCCGCCGCGGCCAGCACCGACGGGGTGAGGAAACGCAGCGGCGGGGCGTCGGCGGGCAGTTCCAGCGCCGGCGCGGCGGTGCCCGGCGCGGCCAGCACGAACCCCCAGTCGCCGAAGCTCGGCACGTCCACGTGGTACGGCATGGTGGCGAAGCCCGCCTCGCGGACCGACCGCTCGATCGACCAGTACGACCGCGGCGCGAAGTACGGCGACCCGGCCTGCACCACCAGCCGCCCGCCGGCGGCGAGCACCGAGCGGACCAGCGCGTAGAACTCGATCGTGTAGAGCTTGGCGGTGGCCGTCTCGTCCGGGTCGGGCAGGTCGGCCACCACCACGTCGAAGCGTTCCGTGGCGGTGCGCAGCCATCCGAACGCGTCCAGGTTGAGCACCCGCACCCGGGGGTCGGCGAACGAATTCCCGTTGAGCTCGCGCAGCTGCGGCTCGCTCTTCGCCAGCCGCACCACGGCCGGGTCGAGGTCGACCACGGTCACCCGGCGCACGTCCGGGTACTTCAGGATCTCCCGCAGCGCCAGCCCGTCCCCGGCGCCGAGCACCAGCACCTCGCCGCGCGGGCCGCGCAGCACCGGGTGCACCAGCGACTCGTGGTAGCGGTATTCGTCGACCGAGCTGAACTGGAGGTCACCGTTGAGGAAGAGCCGCAGGTCGCTGTCGGCGTGGCCGACCTCGCGCACCGACCGGGTCAGCACGATCTCCTGGTAGCGGCTGCGTTCGGCGTGCACCACCGGGTCGCGGTAGAGCTGCTGGCGGGCGGTCACCTCGAAGTCGTGCGCGGTGATCCAGGCGTACCCGAGCAGGAGGGCGACCACGACGGAGCCGGTCCCCAGCGCGAGCCGCGCCCGGCGCCCGAGGTCGGCCCGGAAGACCGTGCAGACCAGCGCGAGGCCGGCGACCGCGTTCACCGCGCCAACCACCAGGGCGCCCTTGAGCTGGCCGAAGACCGGTATCAGCAGGAACGGGAAGGCCAGCCCGCCGAGCAGCGCACCGACGTAGTCGGCGGCGAAGAGGTCGGCCACCGCGTCGCCGGCGGACTGCTCGCGGATGCGTTGCAGCAGCACCATCAGCAGCGGGATCTCCGCGCCGATCAGCAGGCCGAGCACGAACGCGGTGCCGACCAGAGCCGGCCCGTAGAGGTCGAGCCAGGCGAAGGCGGCGTACAGGCCGAGCACGGAGAGGCCGCCGAGCAGGGCGAGGGTCAGCTCGACCGCGGCGAACGCGGCCGCCGCCCGGGACTGCCACGGCTTCGCGGCGAGCGCGCCGACGCCCATCGCGAAGACCATCACGCCGAGCACGATCGACGCCTGGCCGACCGCGTCGCCGATCAGGTAGCTGCCGAGGGCGACCAGCGCCAGCTCGTACACCAGGCCGCAGGCCGCGCAGACGAAGACCGCGAGCAGCACCGCCGCGCGGGCCGCGCGCCGTCGCGGCGGCGCCGGCGCGTCGGTGGTCACGCCTTCTCCCGGGTACGCCCGGCGGCTTCCGCCCCGGCGCGCTGCGCGGGCCCGCGCACCCCGAGCTTGCGACCACTCCGGCTCTGCGCGTCTGCCGCCGCGCCGCGACCCGGAGCAGTCGTCCGGCGGCGCTGCACCACGCCCACGGCGACGAAGAGCGCGGCGAGCAGGAGGAGCGCCACGGCGGCGAGCAGCCAGCCCCAACGGTCCCGCCAGAAGTCGTCGCCGGCGGACGGCAGCGCGCTCGCCGGGGCCGCCGGGTCGGCGCTCGGGGTGGCGGCCGGCCCGGCCAGGCCGGCCTCGGCGGTGAGCAGCGGCAGCGTGGTGGCGGCACGGGTGATCGCCCAGCCCGGGTCGTCGACGAAGGCGTCCTCGTCGAGCCCGAACCGGCCCAGCCCGGTCTCGACGGCTTGCAGGTCGGCGAGGCCGAGGTCGTCGGAACCCTGCACCCGGATCCAGGCGGAGTCGTTGGCCTCGCTGCTCTCCGAGGTGTAGGTGATGTCCGCGCTGACCTCGATCCAGCGCGGGCAGTCCGGCGCGTCCCCGACCGCCGTCCCGTCGCCGAGGTTCGAGCCGACGCTGACCACGTCGTACCCGTCCGTCAGTCGCCAGCCGTAGCAGATGCCCTGGCTGGCGAAGGCCTCCCGCAGGATCGGCACGGTGTCGGTGCGCTCGTCGGTCGCCGGCGCGGGGACGTCGAGGTCGGATCCGCTCGCACAGCCGGCGAGGCAGAGGCCGGCGACCCCCGGGACGATCACGCGGACCAGGGCCGCCTTCAGCGACGTCGACTTCCGGCCTGTTGACCTGGCCGCAGCCGGGCGGGTCCCGCCGGCCATCAGCTGATCGCGGCGGCGATGATCGCGCCGGTGGCGAGGTGCACGACGGCGGAGACCCAGACCGCCGGGTGCGGCTCCGGGTCGACCAGCAGTTCACCCAGCTTGCCCGGGGTGGCCACGTCCAGCAGCACGAAGGCCGCCGCCATGATGACCAGACCGAGGATGCCGTACGCGGCCGCGCCGACCAGGCCGAGCACGAAGTCGTCCGGGCTGGCGGCGATCGCGGCGACCACGATGATGCCGACGCCGGCCAGGTTGGAGGCGAGCAGCAGCGCCGCGTTGCGGTTGCGCTCGGTCCAGATGAGCTGGTTGAGCCGGCCCGGGGTGGCCAGGTCGACCAGCAGGTAGCCGATGCCCATCAGGACGACGCCGACCACCCCGTAGGCGAGGGTGACCAGCAGATCGGTGACGAGATGCTGCACAGGGGACTCCAGGGTGAGGGGGTCGGACGGGCTACTTGCCGGCGCCGGGGCCGCCGCCCCGGACGGTGCTGCCACGGCCCCAGCCCCAGCCGCGGCCGACGACGTGGTGGTAGCGGGGGTAGGCGGTGGTCATCCGCTCGAGCAGGATCAGGGAGCCGGCGGCAACCGGCAGGATCACCACCGAGTCGTCGTCGTAGCGCAGGTAGACGCCGCTGCCGTCGACGTACTCGTCAGCCGGCTGCCAGGCGTCGGTGACCTCCTCCGCCACCTGGCTCGGTGACCGGGTCGAGGTGTACGCGAGCGCGTCGGAGCCGATGTCCCGGCCGGCCGCCCGGGCGTAGTGGTCCTCGACGTAGCCGCGCGGCGAGAAGCTGCCGTAGAAGACGGCGAAGACGGCGACCAGCACGCCGACCACCGCGACGGCCACCCCCACCACGAACCACCGTCGGTACGTCACAGTTCCACCTCGGTTCGCGACTGCGGGGCTCGCAACCCCGGCTCACTCCCCGCGCTCACAATTGCCACCACCGTCTCGGTCAGGACCAGCTCGTTGGTCTGCGGATACGCGTGCCAGGTGCGCCAGGCCACCGAGCCGTCCGGCGGGTCGGGGCGGACGGAGAGCGCGGTGACCGCGTCCACGTCGCCGGGGAAGACCCCGACCAGCGCGTACGGGTCGTCGGCCAGGTCGGCGCGGAGCGCGGCGACCTGGGTACGCAGCCCGTCGCCGGCCGGCCGCAGCACCGTGGCGGTGAACCGGTAGCCGGCCACCGGGTCGTGCAGGGTGTCGGGCAGGTGCGGCGCGCGGCCGGGCAGGCAGGCGACGGTCTCGACCAGTGCGCCGCAGACCACCTGGTGCGAGGCGCCGAGCAGGCGTAGCCGCAGCCGGACACCGTCGGGCAGGGCCAGCTCGCGTACGTGCAGGGCGGGGCGTTCGGGGCCGCCGAGGGCCAGGCTCAGGTCGGCGGCACTGGTGTCGACGTACGGGGCGTCCAGGGCGACCAGCACGCTCAGCCCGCCTGCTCCGGGTCGCCCTGCGGGTAGATCATCACCTCGGCGCGGTGCAGCTTCTCGCCGAGGGCCACCTCCCAGCCGGCCTCCCCGTACGCCTCGAAGGAGAGCCGGGCCCCGCCGGGCGCCTGGTAGTCGTGGTAGCGCATGGTGCCGCGCGGGTCGAGGCCGGTGCCCTCGGTGGCGGTGTAGCGCGCCTGGCCGGACTCGTCCCAGCTGTAGCGGCGGCCGGCGAAGTCGAGGGTGGGCGCGCCGGGGGTGACCGTGGCGGACGGTTCGCCGGTCCAGAGGACCAGCTCCAGATCCGGGTCCGTCTCGACGGAGAGCCAGCGCTTCACCCCGCCGGCATCGTCGAGCAGGTGTTCCGCCCAGCTCCAGCCGCCCTCGACCAGGTGCACCGAGCCACGGACGGTGTACGGGACCTGGCGGATCTCCACGATGTCGCCGGGCTTGAGCCGGCGGGGGTCGCCGCGGAGCGCGTCCGCGTCCCGATCGTGGAACGGGTCGCCGGGGGCGGGCGGGCGGGGCCCGGTGCGGGCCTTGCGCAGTGCCACCACGGCGATCACCACACCGGCCGCCCCGACCAGGCACCCCAGGGTCACCAGCAGATACGCCACCGTTCCGTTCACGACCGCCTCCCCACACGCGTCGGCGGAGACGGTAACAACCGGACGCACGCCCGCCGAAACGACGTTCGCTGAGTGGCCGGTCAGCTACCCGGCGTCGCTCAATCCCGGGTGGGATCGGCGGCCTGCGGGGGCGGCCCGTCGGGCGCTCCCGTGGGATCGACCGGCGCGGCGGGGGCGGACGCGCTGGCTTCCGGTGCGGCCGGGTACTGCCACGGGACGCCGTGGGCCCGCGGGTCGGGGCAGATCATGTAGCCGGGCGGCAGCAGGTAGGGCGCCGGATAGGCGACCGGCGGGTGCGGCGGGTGCGCGGCCTGGGGCACGAACCAGTGGCGGGACGCGGGCAGCGCCAACAGCACGATGGCGGTGGCGGTGAGCCCGAAGACCAGCAGCGCGATCAGGCCGCCCCCGGCGAAGAGGAGGTCCTCGGCCGGATAGGAATCGGTGTCGTAGAGGGTCTGGATGAACCTCGACTCCTCCGGGAAGAACTCGGGGGGCATGTCCCCCTCCGTGGGCGGGCCGCCGAACGCGAAGAGGAACGGGAGCGCCGCGCCCGCGCAGAGGCACTGGCCGAGGCCGACCAGCAGTTGCAGACCGCCGGCCACGAAGACGGCGATCCGGGCGCCGACGCTGCCCCGGCGGACACCCCAGGCGGCGCCACCGAGGACGGCCGCGAGCAGCAGCGCCGGCACCCCCACCACGCAGGACGTCATGATGTTGCCGAAGCGCTCACCGTCCACCTCGGCCGGATCGGCGGCGGGCACCAGCCGAGCCGCGTGGTCGATCTCGCCGTTCCACCAGATCGCGTGCCACACCACCAGGCCGACCGCCACCAGCAGCAGGGCCGACGCAGCGAGCTGCAACCAGGAGGCCGTCGTGACGGCCTTCGGGCGGGGCGGGCGGGTCGGCGGAGTGGCGGTCGAGGTCATCCCGGAAAGCTACGGGGCGCCACCGGTTTCCGCAGTCCCGTTTCGGGTGGACCGCAGGTCAATTCCCGGCGAGGCGTTCCGTGGCGTACTCGCGCAGGCTGGCCCGACCCATGAGGCAGCCGGTGAACGTGGTGAACTCGGCCTCGTCGGTCCGCAGCCTCGTCCACGCCGCGCGCCCCGCCGCCGCGTCGGCCTTGTCCAGCAGCGTGGCGGCGTACGCCTTCCCGGCCGGCGACCCGTGCCGGAGCAGCCAGTCGACCTGCTTCCGGGCCGCTTCGGGATGCTCGTCCAGCGCCTGCTCGACCCGCCGGTACGCCTCGGTCTCCGGCAGCAGCGTCCCGGCGAACCCGACTCCGCCGAACGCGAGCGTGTCCGCCCGGGCCAACTGCTCGACGGCCGAGTCCAACTCCCGGTCCTTTCCGATCCCCACCATGCCCTTCATCCTTTCCCCGAACGCCCCTCCCACCACTCGTTGATCGGAAAGTTGTCGCAGGCCGCAACACCGGACGCAGGTGGATCGGGGCCCGGGGACAGGACCGGCCCCGCCCGAGGGCGGGGCCGGTCCGGACGGGTGGGTCAGGCGGCGGTGACGGTCAGGCCCTCCTTGCTGTCGGCCAGGTCGACCTTGACCGTGTCGCCGTCGCGGATCTGGCCGGCCAGCAGCGCCTTCGCGAGCTGGTCGCCGATCGCCGACTGCACCAGCCGGCGCAGCGGACGGGCGCCGTAGATCGGGTCGTACCCGTGCTCGGCGAGCCAGCTCCGGGCCGGGTCGGTGATCGCCAGGCCGAGCCGGCGGTCGGCCAGCCGGCGGCGCATCCGGTCCAGCTGGATGTCGACAATGGCCCGCAGATCCTCGCCCTGCAGGGCGGCGAACACCACGATGTCGTCGAGGCGGTTGAGGAACTCCGGCTTGAAGTGCGACCGGACCACCGCGAGGACGCCCTCCCGGCGCTGCTCCTCGGCCAGCGTCAGGTCGCTGATCACTGACGACCCCAGGTTCGAGGTGAGGATCAGGATCGCGTTGCGGAAGTCCACGGTACGGCCCTGACCGTCGGTGAGCCGGCCGTCGTCGAGCACCTGGAGCAGCACGTCGAAGACGTCGGGGTGGGCCTTCTCCACCTCGTCCAGCAGCACCACCGAGTACGGCCGGCGGCGCACCGCCTCGGTGAGCTGGCCGCCCTCCTCGTAGCCGACGTACCCGGGCGGGGCGCCGACCAGGCGGGCGACGGAGTGCTTCTCGCCGTACTCGCTCATGTCGATGCGGACCATGGCCCGCTCGTCGTCGAAGAGGAACTCGGCGAGCGCCTTGGCCAGCTCGGTCTTGCCGACACCGGTCGGGCCGAGGAAGAGGAAGCTGCCGGTCGGACGGTCCGGGTCGGCGACGCCGGCCCGGGCACGGCGGACCGCGTCGGCGACCGCGCCGACCGCCTCGCGCTGGCCGACCACCCGGGAACCCAGCGACTCCTCCATCCGGAGCAGCTTGGCGGTCTCCCCCTCGAGCAGCCGGCCGGCGGGGATGCCGGTCCAGGAGGCGACCACCGCGGCAATGTCGTCCGCGCCGACCTCCTCCTTGAGCATCGCGCCGTCGGCCTGGAGCCGGGCCAGCTCCTCCTCGGCCTGCGTCAGCTCGGCCTTGAGGGCGGGGATGCGGCCGTACCGCAGCTCGGCGGCGCGTTCCAGCTCGCCGTCGCGCTCGGCCCGCTCGGCCTCGCCGCCGAGCCGCTCCAGCTCCTCCTTGGCGGTGGAGAGCTTGGTGATGTGGCTCTTCTCCAGCTGCCAGCGCTCGGAGAGCGCGGTGAGCTGCTCCCGCTTGTCGGCCAGCTCCTTGCGGAGCCGCTCCAGCCGCTCGGCGGAGGCGGCGTCCGGCTCCTTGGCCAGCGCCATCTCCTCGATCTCGAGCCGGCGCACCGCCCGCTCGATCTCGTCCACCTCGACCGGGCGGGAGTCGATCTCCATCCGGAGCCGGGACGCGGACTCGTCGACCAGGTCGATCGCCTTGTCTGGCAGGAACCGGTCGGTGATGTAGCGGTCGGACAGGGAGGCGGCGGCGACCAGCGCGGCGTCGGTGATCCGTACGCCGTGGTGCACCTCGTAGCGCTCCTTGAGGCCGCGCAGAATGCCGATGGTGTCCTCGATGGTCGGCTCGCCGACCAGCACCGGCTGGAAGCGGCGCTCCAGCGCCGGGTCCTTCTCGATGTGCTCGCGATATTCGTCCAGCGTGGTCGCACCGACCATCCGCAGCTCGCCCCGGGCCAGCATCGGCTTGAGCATGTTGCCGGCGTCCATCGAGCCCTCGCCCTTGCCGGCGCCCACCACGGTGTGCAGCTCGTCGAGGAAGGTGATGACCTGACCGTTGGAGTTCTTGATCTCCTCCAGCACCGACTTCAGCCGCTCCTCGAACTGCCCGCGGTACTGCGCGCCGGCCACCATCGCGCCGAGGTCGAGCGAGACGAGCTTCTTGTCCCGCAACGACTCGGGTACGTCACCGGCGACGATGCGCTGGGCCAGACCCTCGACGATGGCCGTCTTGCCGACGCCCGGCTCACCGATCAGCACCGGGTTGTTCTTGGTACGCCGGGACAGCACCTGGATCACCCGGCGGATCTCGGAGTCCCGGCCGATGACCGGGTCGATCTTCCCCTCCCGGGCGCTGGCGGTGAGGTCGACGCCGTACTTGGCGAGGGCCTGGTAGGTCTGCTCCGGGTCGGCGGTGGTGACCCGGCGGTCCCCGCCGCGGACGGTCGGGAAGGCGGCGACCAGGTTCTCCTCGGTGGCCCCGGCGTTCTTGAGGGCGACGGAGACCGCGCCACCCACCCGGGCCAGGCCGGCCAGCAGGTGCTCGGTCGAGGTGTATTCGTCGCCCAGTGGCCGGGCGATCTGCTCGGCGGCGCCGATGGCGTTGACGAACTCGCGGGCCAGGGTGGGCTCGGCGATGCTGGAGCCGTGCGCGGCGGGCAGGGCGTCGACCGAGCGCTGGGCGACCCGGCGCAGCTCGGCGGGGTCGGCCCCGACGGCGCGCAGCAGGCCGGCGGCGGTCGAACCCTCGGTGTCGAGCAGCGACAGCAGCAGGTGCCAGGGCTCCACGGTGGCGTGGCCGCGCTGGTTCGCCAGCGCGACGGCGCCGGTGATGGTCTCGCGGCTCTTGGTGGTGAGGCGTTCCGTGTTCATGGGCTCCCCCGGATCGGCGTGTCCACTGGAATCGACACAACCAGAGTTGAGTCTATTCCGCTCAACTCCGACGGTGTGAACTGGCTCACTCGGAGCGTCGCCACCGCCAGTCGAACTCCCCGGCCGCCGGCGGCGGCCCGGGCAGTGGCGGCTCGGCCACGGCGAGACCGGCCAGCAGCAGCGCCAGGTGCCGGCGACGCAGCTCCCGGGTCCGCTCCGGATCGGGTACGCGGATCGCGGCGCACCCCTCCAGCAGCAACCCGACGTCCTGCACCACCACATCCGGGCGGAGCCGGCCGGCGCCCCTGGCCCGCTCGACCAACTCCGCGGTGAGCTCACCGGAGCGCACCGCGTCCCGCCCCGTCTCCTCGGTCGGCGTGAAGGTGCCGGCGAGATGCACGGTCAGCGAGTGCACGTCGGCATCGACGACACGCTCCAGAAACCCGGCGAAGGCCCGCCAGCCGTCCGGGTCGGCGGCGGACTCCTCCGCCACGGCGATGTACAGCCGCAGGCCGTCGTGGCAGAGCTTGCGGAGCAGGTCCTCCTTGCCGGCGTAGCGCCGGTAGAGAGCGCTGATACCGACGCCGGCCCGCTCGGCCACCGTGGCGATGGGCGCCTTCGGGTCAGCCAGAAAGACGGCGCGGGCGGCTTCCAGGATCACCGCGTCGTTCCGGGCGGCCTGGGCACGACGGCCGGGGAGCTGGGGAGCGTCGGTCGGGTTCGGCATGGCTCCAGACTAGCAGTGGAACGGATTGTTCCGCTCTGCTACTGTCAAGCGGAACGAAGCATTCCGTTCTGAAGGAGCAGCACATGTCCAGCACCGCCATCCGCCCGTTCCGCGTCGAGATCCCGCAGGCCGCGCTCGACGACCTGGCCGCCCGGCTGCGCCGCACCATCTGGCCCGGAGAGCTGCCCGGCGCCGGCTCCGCGTACGGCATGCCGACCGGTCGGGTCCGCGAGCTGGCGACGTACTGGCTGGAGAAGTTCGACTGGCGGGCGGTCGAGGCGCGGCTCAACGCGTACCCGCAGTTCGTCACCGAGATCGACGGCGAGGACATCCACTTCCTGCACGTCCGGTCCACCCGGCCGGACGCCACCCCGCTGGTGCTCACCCACGGCTGGCCCGGCTCGGTGGTCGAATACCTGGACGTGATCGCCCCGCTGACCGAGCCGGCCGACCCGGACTCGCCGGCGTTCCACCTCGTCATCCCGTCGCTGCCCGGCTTCGGCTTCTCCGGGCCGACCCGCAGCGCCGGCTGGAACCGCTACCGCACCGCCCGCGCCTGGGCCGAGCTGATGGCCCGCCTCGGCTACGACCGCTACGGCGCGGTCGGCAACGACGGTGGCTCGTTGGTGTCGCCCGAGGTCGGCCGGATCGACCCCGAGCACGTGCTCGGCGTACACGTCACCCAGCTCTTCTCGTTCCCGTCCGGCGACCCGGGCGAATTCGCCGGACTCTCCGAGGCCGACCAGGCCGCCCTCAAGCACCTGCAGTGGTTCTACGAGAACAAGTTCTCCTTCAACCAGGTCCACAGCCAGCAGCCGCAGACCCTGGCGTTCGCGCTGGCCGACTCACCGGTCGGGCTGCTCGCCTGGAACGCGCAACTCTTCGACGAGAGCCTGGACGCCGACTTCATCGTGGCCAACGTGGCGATCTACTGGTTCACCGGCACGGCCGCCTCGTCCATGCGGTTCTACTGGGAGGACGCGCACACCGTCGAGCACCCGACCGGGCCGACGACCACGCCCACGGCGCTGGCCATGTTCCCCGGCGACTTCCAGTCGATCCGCCGCTTCGCCGAGCGGGACCACGGCAACATCGTGCGGTGGACGGCGCACCAGACCGAGGTCGAGGGGCGCGGCGACGTCGGCGGGCACTACGCGGCCCACGAAACGACCGACGTGCTGGTCGGCGACATCCGGGAGTTCTTCGCCTCGCTTCGCTGAGCATCGGCCGCTCACGTGCCCGGTCGGGAATCCGCTCCCGATCGGGCACGAGGGTCACCAGGGCAAGGGCATCTACGTAACCTCCCGAGACGCTGCCCCCCTGATCTGGTCCTTGAGGTCCGTAGGCAGGTCAGGTAGCAGCCGGGATCGCAATCGTTGACGGCCAGGCTGCACCCTTCTCGGCGTGTCGAGTCGCTCAGCTGCCGACGATCATGAGTGGGCCCGCGAGCGTGATGGCGCAAACGATTCAGCTCCAAAGGACGCCACCACCAAGACCGCGCCGCAGCCGGAGGCCGATCCCGGGGCCGGACGGACGCCGGTCGCCGGAGCGCCGCCCGGGACGAGCGCGGCCGCCAAAAGGCCGAGCGGTCAGTCGCCGACCAGGACCACCCTGATCCAGCGGCGGGCGCCCACCGGGCCGACGGACAGGACCGTCTCGTCCGGGGCGCGGGCCGCGAGCGCGCCGTCAGCGAGCAGCGACAGGTAGTGCTCGGGGCCGACCGGCCAGCTGACCGGCTCGTACCGGCCGTCGACCACCACCCCCACGCCCTCCGGCCCGGTCACCGCCACCCGCCCGGCGCCGGCGGGAGCCACCGAGTGGATCCGGTCCGGGCGGCCGTCGGCACGCACCAACTGCCAGTTGCCCCGGTAGCGCCAGAGCGCCGGGAAGCCCGTCCGGTCCGGTCGCTCCCCGACCAGCCAGGCCTCGCCGTCGGGCGAGCGCATCACCCGCACCACGCCGACCTCGCCGTCGGGCGCCGGCACCTCCGTCCGCTGCCAGCGCCGTCCCTGGTCCGCGGAGACCGCGGCGTACGGCCTCCCGTCGCTCGCGCCGGCCGCCACCAGCAGATCCTCGACCTCGCGCACGGTGTTCACGGCCGGCAGTCCCGGCTGGGCGGCCAACGGTCGCAGCCGGCGGCCGTCCCAGCGGGCCACCTGGCCGTCCTGCTCGGCCACCTGGAACTGCCCGTTGGCACCCGACAGCACCGGCGGCGGCGCGTTTCCCGGGTGGTGGGTGAAGGTGACGCCGCCGTCGGTCGAGGCGTACCAGCCGAACGGCTCGGCAGCGAGCACCAGCAGGCCCTTCGGGGCGTAGAGCTGCTGATTGTCGGCGACCGGCCGGGGATGCGGCAGCGCCCGCCAGGACCGCCCACCGTCCCCGGTGGCGAAGAGCAGCGCCGGGCAGTCCCGGCCGGGCGGCCGACCGTCGCAGGTGGCGAAGAGGGCGTACGCCTGGTCGGCGTCGACGAACTCGACGAACGGCGGGTCGTACCGGTCGGGGACGGCGACCTGCGCGCGGCGTACCTCGTCGACGTCGGCGACCGGCGGCGCGGTCGCCGACGGTCGGGGTGACGCGGAGGCCCGGTTCGGCGGTGGCCGGCGGACGTCGCCGATCGAGCAGGCGGTCAGCACGGGCAGCAGCAGGAGGACGACCAGGCGGCGGGATCTTGGAGAATCCATTCGAGCTCCAACCGGGTAACCTCGCCTGCGTGCGAGTACGTGTCGAACAGACTGCCTTACCGGGGATCGGCGTACGTCACGACCTGGTGACGGAATCGGGCCGCCGGGTCGGCGTGGTGTCCCACCGCAACGGCCGACGGGATCTCGTCCTCTACGACCCGGACGATCCCGACTCCTGTCAGGCCGACATCCCGCTGACGGACGACGAGGCCGAGGCGCTCGCCGACATCCTCGGCGCGTCGCTGATGCTCGGCCAGCTCTCCGGGCTGCGTGAGCAGGCCGCAGGTCTGCTCACCGAGCAGATCGCCATCCCGGCCGGCTCGAAGTACGTCAACAAGCGGCTGGGCGACACCAAGGCGCGTACCCGCACCAGCGCCTCCATCGTGGCGGTGCTACGGGACGGCGAGGTCATCGTCTCGCCGGACCCGACCTTCCGCTTCGCGGCCGGTGACGTCGTGGTCGTGGTGGGCAACCGCCAGGGCCTCGACGGGGTGAGCGCAATCCTTGCCGACACCGACCCGGACGGCTGACGCGGATGCACGAAACCACCATTCTGCTCATCGAGGTCGGCGCGCTGCTGCTGCTGCTCGGGCTGCTCGGCCGACTCAGTCGCCGGGTCGGCCTCTCGCCCATCCCCCTCTACCTGCTCGCCGGGCTCGCCTTCGGCCACGGCGGCCTGCTGCCGCTCAACGCCAGCGAGGAGTTCTTCGCCGTCGGCGCGGAGATCGGCGTCATCCTGCTGCTGGTCATGCTCGGCCTGGAATACAGCGCCAACGAACTGGTGGGCAACCTCCGTTCGGCGGCCCCGGCCGGCCTGATCGACGCGCTGCTCAACGCGCTGCCCGGCTTCACCTTCGCGCTGCTGCTCGGCTGGGGCTGGATCGCCGCCGTGGTGCTCGCCGGCGTCACCTGGGTCTCCTCGTCCGGGGTGATCGCCAAGGTCCTCGGCGACCTCGGCCGGGTCGGTAACCGGGAAACCCCGGTGATCCTCTCCGTGCTGGTGATCGAGGACCTGGCAATGGCCCTCTACCTGCCGCTGCTCACCGCGCTGCTCGCCGGGGTCGGCCTGGTCAAGGGCGGTGTGGCGCTCGCCGTCGCGGTGCTCACCGTGGTCGTCGTGCTGGCCGTCGCCATCCGGTACGGCCACCTGATCTCCGCGGCGCTCTCCGCGAAGGACCCCGAGGCACTGCTGCTCGGGGTGCTCGGCCTGACCCTGCTGGTCGCCGGCGTCGCGGCCAAGCTGCAGGTGTCCGCGGCGGTCGGGGCGTTCCTGGTCGGCATCGCCCTCTCCGGCCCGGTGGCGCACCACGCGACGGAGCTGCTCTCCCCGCTGCGGGACCTCTTCGCCGCGGTCTTCTTCGTGTTCTTCGGGCTGGTCACCAACCCGCTGGACATGCCGCCGGTGTTGCTGCCGGCCCTGGGGCTGGCCGTGGTCACCATGGGGACGAAGCTGCTCACCGGTTATCTGGCGGCCCGGCGGGCCGGGATCGCCGAGCCCGGTCGCTGGCGGGCCGGCTTCGCGCTCACCCCGCGCGGCGAGTTCTCCATCGTCATCGCCGGGCTCGCCGTCGCCGCCGCGCAACCGATCGAACCGAAGCTGGCGGCGCTCGCCACCGCGTACGTGCTGATCACCGTGGTGACCGGGCCGATGCTGGCCCGCCTGCCCGATCTGCCCTGGTTCAAGCGCTGGCTGCGCCAGCGCACCGCCGCCCGGCGGCCCGTCCCGGTGGGGGCGGCCGACTGACCCTGGTCGGGCCGGGTCGACCGTACGGTGGACCCGGCCCGGCCAACGGTCGCCGAATTGGTTCCGGGAAGGTCTACCGCAGGTACGCGCAACCGCGTTACCGTGTCGCCCCAGCAGCCAGCGTCCGCGGGTGGCCGGTGCCCCCGCCAGCGGAAACGGAAGGTTGGCCGGTGAGCGTGCAGGAGTCAACGTTCCGCGGCTTCGCCAACCCCGTCGACCCCTCGCCGGCGGAGCTGCGGGCCTGGGCGTACCAGCCGGACTCCGTGCCGCTGGCCTCCATGCCCCCGGACTGGGACCTGCTGGTCGCCGGTGACCACCTGGTGCACACGCTCTTCCAGCTAGCCATGGACACGGCCTGCCCGGCCCGCCGGTTCGCCCTGCACTGCCTCTACATCTACGCCGCCGACGGCATCCGCACGAACTTCCGGGCCCACCCGAAGCGCCGCTTCCGCAAACTCGTCGAGCAGGCCGAGCGGACCGGGGACGAGCTGATGCGCAACTGGGCGCACAACAGCCGGGTGCTGCTCGCCCGGCCGGACCTCTTCGCCTACCCCGACTGGTGCGAGGGCGGCCTGGTGCGGGAGAACCGGCGGCTCTAGCCCTCTTTCCTCCTGTGGTGGGGGTGTGGCCCCGCCGTGATGGCGAACGGGCCGGGACCCCCTCGCGGCATCACCGCGTCCCGGCCCGCACGTCAAGACGCGAACGGGCCGGGACCCCCCGTGGGTCCCGGCCCGCACGTCGCCGGATCGTCAGCTCGTCGATCCGCCCTGCGTCTTGCGCCGCTCGTCGAGCCTGGCCCGGTCGATGCCGTGGTCCAGCTGGTCGGCGAAGCGACCTTCTTTGATCTTGTCGGTGAAGCGGCTCTCGGTGATCCGATCGAACCGCTCGCGGATGTTCACGGCCATCTTCTCCAGCCGGTCCTCCGCCTCCTGCGCCACCTTCTTCGCCGATTCCGTCATGGCTCCCCCTGCCAAGTTCGGAGTCCGGATTGAGTTGGTTGGGCCTGATTCACAGGTTAGCGGAGAGAGCGGCTGTCGGACGCGGAACAGCCACTCATCCCGTGGATCCGCACGGAATGAGTGGCTACCGGCGGCGGAGCGCGGGATCAGCGATCGCCGGTGCGGCGTGGCCGCCAGACGACCAGCGCCGTCGAGGTGCGGTTGGTGGGCACGAGGTCGCCACGGGACAACCGGCCCAGCGACTCCAGCTCGGCGATCCGCCGGTACGCGGCGTCCAGCTCCGCCTCCAGCCGGGCCACCCGCTGCTGGGCCTCCTCCAACAGCCGTTCCAGGCCGATGATCCGCTTGACCCCGGCCAAGTTGATGCCGTCGTCCTGGCTGAGTCGCTGCACCTCGCGGAGCAGCACCACGTCCCGGACGCTGTACCGGCGACCCCCGCCGGACGCCCGGCCGGCCTGCACGAGGCCGAGCCGGTCGTACTGGCGCAGGGTCTGCGGGTGCATCCCCGCCATCCGGGCCGCCACCGAGATCATCAGGACCTTGGCCTCGTAGGCAGGGTCACCCGAGCCGACGAACTCCTGCGACATCCCCGCTCACCTCCGCTGCCTTCACCGGTCAACTGAACCGACGCACCCGGGCGTCGAGATGTTCCCGCGCGGCGGGCGGGGTCTGTTCCGCGAACGCCTCGAGCGCCGCCCGCGCCTCGTCCGACACCTTCGCCGGGACCACCACGTCGAGGGTGACCAGCAGGTCACCGGCGCGGCCGTCCTTGCGTACCACGCCCTTGCCCCGGGCCCGCAGCACCCGGCCGCTCGGAGTACCCGCCGGCACCCGCAGGGTCACCGTCCCGTCCAGGGTCGGTACGCGCAGGTCGGTGCCGAGCACCGCCTCCGCGAACGTGATCGGCACGGTCAGGGTCAGATCGTCCCCGGAGCGCCCGAACAGCTCGTCCGGGCGGACCTTCACGTGGACGAACAGGTCGCCCGCCGGGCCGCCCCGCTCGCCCGGTTCGCCCCGGCCAGCCAGCCGGATGCGCTGGCCGTCGGCCACCCCGGCCGGAAAGCGCACGTTCAGCGTGCGGGTCTTGGTGACCCCGCCCGTGCCGTGGCACTCCGGGCACTTCTCCTCGACGATCGTGCCGACGCCCTGGCAGTTGCGGCACGGCTCGGAGAAGCTGAACGACCCCTGGTTGCGGGTGGTCACGCCGGCGCCCTGGCAGACCGGGCAGGCCACCGGCTGGGTGCCCGGCTTGGCGCCGTTGCCGTGGCAGGTGTCGCAGATCCCGGGGGCGCGCAGCGTCAGCGGCAGCGTGACGCCGCGTACCGCGTCCTCGAAGTCGAGCGCCACCTCGGCCTCGACGTCCCGGCCGCGGGCCGGGCCGCGAGCGCGGGCCGGACCGGCGCCACCGCCCGAGAAGATCGAGCTGAACAGGTCGGTGAACCCGCCGCCACCGAACCGGGTGCCGGTGCCGCCGGCAGCGCCGCCGAACAGGTCGGAGACGTCGAACGGCATGCCGCCCGGCTGGCCTCCGGTACGGGCGTTGCGCCGGAACGCACCCGAGCCGAACAGCGACCGCATCTCGTCGTACTCGCGGCGCTTCTTCTCTTCGCCGAGCACGGCGTACGCCTCGGAGACGGCCTTGAACCGCTCCTCGGCCTTCGGGTCGCCGGGGTTGTGGTCCGGGTGCGACTCCCGAGCCAGCTTCCGGTACAACTTCTTGATCTCGTCGGAGGAGGCGGACTTCTCCACGCCCAGCACGGCGTAGTAGTCCTTCTCGATCCAGTCCTTGGAACTCACCCGTCCACCCCCTTCCACGGGACGTACCCCGGTCGTCCCGCCCGCCCGGTGCGGGCGGGCGGGACGTCACGGGTCGGCACTACTCGGGGTCGGCGACCGCGACCAGGGCCGGCCGCAGCAGCCGTTCGCCGAGCTGGTAACCCCGGCGCATGACCTGCACGCAGGTCGGTTCGGTCACGTCGGCGGAGGTCTGGTGGGCCACCGCCTCGTGCCGGGTCGGATCGAACGGGTCGCCCTGCTCGCCGAACGCGGTCAGGCCGAACTTGCCCAGCGCCGTGGTGAGCTGCTCGGCCACCGAGCCGAACCCGCCCACCAGGTCGCCGTGCTCGCGGGCCCGGTCCAGGTCGTCGAGGATCGGCAGCAGCGCGGTCAGCACCGAGCCGGTCGCCTGCTCCTGAACCAGGGCGCGGTCCCGGTCGACCCGCTTGCGGTAGTTGGCGTACTCGGCCGACACCCGCTGCACATCCCGGGTCCGCTCGTCCAACTCGGCCCGGAGCGCCTCCAGCTCGGCACCGAGCGGTCCGCCCGGCTTGACGACCTCCTCGACCTCCTCGGTCGGCTCGGCCGGCGCGTCGACCACCGGCGGACCGGAGACCGGCGCCTCGGTCTCGATCTCGTCGACCACGACCTCGGTCTCCTCGACCAGCCCCTCGGCGGGCGCGTCGGCCGCGGCGTCCGCGGCTGCGGCGTCCGCCGCGGGCTGCTCGGTGGTCTTGCCGATTCTGCGCTTGTCTCGGATGACGATCCGCGGCTCGTCGCCGGCGCCCGACCCGGTGGAGCCCGAGCCACCCGGCGCCGACCCGGTGGAGCCCGGGTCGGCCGCTCGTGGCTTCTCCGTCACTTCTTGTCCTCGTCCACGATCTCCGCGTCGACCACGTCGTCGGCGCCGCCGGCCTTCGCGCCACCCGTCGCACCGGTCGCACCGGCGCCCGGCCCGGCCTCGCCCGGAGCACCCTGCTCGCCCTGCTGCTGCGAGTAGAGCAGCGAGCCGGCCTGCTGGGAGACCTGGGCCAGCCGCTCGTGGGCCGCCTTGATCTTGTCGATGTCCTGGCCGCCGAGCGCGCTGCGCAGCTCGCCGAGCGCCTCGTTGAGCTGGTCCCGGTTCTCGCTGGGCAGCTTGTCGCCGCTCTCGGCGAGGAACTTCTCGGTCTGCCACTGGAGCGCCTCGGCCACGTTGCGGGTCTCCGCCTCGTCGCGGCGCCGCTTGTCCTCCTCGGCGTGCTCCTCGGCGTCCCGGCGCATCCGCTCGATGTCGTCCTTCGGCAGCGAGGAGCCGCCGGTGATCGTCATCTTCTGCTCCTTGCCGGTGCCCAGGTCCTTGGCGTGCACGTTGACGATGCCGTTGGCGTCGATGTCGAAGGTGACCTCGATCTGCGGCACGCCGCGCGGCGCCGGCGGGAGGCCGGTCAGCTCGAAGGTGCCGAGCTTCTTGTTGTAGGCCGCGATGTCCCGCTCGCCCTGGAACACCTGGATCAGCACCGACGGCTGGTTGTCGTCCGCCGTGGTGAAGACCTCGGAGCGCTTGGTCGGGATGGTGGTGTTGCGCTCGATCAGCTTGGTGAAGATGCCGCCCTTGGTCTCGATGCCGAGGCTCAGCGGGGTCACGTCGAGCAGCAGGACGTCCTTCACCTCACCCTTGAGCACACCGGCCTGCAGGGCGGCGCCGACGGCGACGACCTCGTCCGGGTTCACGCCCTTGTTGGGCTCCTTGCCGGTGAGCTGCTTGACCAGGTCGGTCACGGCCGGCATCCGGGTCGAGCCGCCGACCAGGATGACGTGCTCGACGTCGGAGACCTTGATCCCGGCGTCCTTCACGGCCTGCTCGAACGGGCCCTTGCAGCGGTCCAGCAGGTCCTGCGTCATCCGCTGGAACTCGGCGCGGCTCAGGGTCACGTCGAGGTGCAGCGGGCCGGCGGAACCGGCGGTGATGTACGGCAGGTTGATATTGGTGGTGGTGGCGGCGGACAGCTCGATCTTGGCCTTCTCGGCCGCCTCCCTGAGCCGCTGCATCGCCATCTTGTCCTGGGACAGGTCGATGCCGTGCTCGCCACGGAAGGTCTTCACCAGGTGGTCGATGATCCGCTGGTCCCAGTCGTCACCACCGAGGTGGTTGTCACCGCTGGTGGACTTGACCTCGATGACGCCCTCGGCCAGCTCGAGCAGCGAGACGTCGAAGGTGCCGCCTCCGAGGTCGAAGACCAGAACGGTCTGCTCCTTGGAGCCCTTGTCCAGGCCGTACGCCAGGGCGGCCGCGGTCGGCTCGTTGACGATCCGCAGCACGTTGAAGCCGGCGATCTCACCGGCCTCCTTGGTGGCCTGGCGCTGCCCGTCGTTGAAGTAGGCGGGGACGGTGATCACCGCGTCGGTGATCTGCTCGCCCAGGTACGCCTCGGCGTCCCGCTTGAGCTTCATCAGCGTGCGGGCCGAGATCTCCTGCGGGGTGTACTTCTTGCCGTCGATGTCGACGGTCCAGTTGGTGCCGATCTCCCGCTTGACCGAGCGGATGGTCCGGTCGGGGTTGGTCACCGCCTGGCGCTTGGCGACCTCACCGACGAGCACCTCCCCGTTGCGGGCGAACGCGACGATCGAGGGGGTCGTCCGCGAGCCTTCAGCGTTGGCGATGACGGTGGGCTCACCGCCCTCGAGAACGCTGACGCAGGAGTTCGTCGTGCCGAGGTCGATGCCGACCGCACGTGCCATGTTCGCTTCCTCGCTTCGTAACGGTGAGCAGGTCAGGGGCCTCGCCCCCGAGCTGCCCGGCGGGTCGCCCGCAGCGACCGCACCACAAGTTGAGTGGACCGGACTCAATAGTGCCACGCGGCCGGCAAACCGCAAGTCGAGGTTGAGTCGACCCGACGCAACCTGACCGTTATTACTGTCCGGTTGTCTTCCCTTGCATCGGTCGGGCACGCTTTAGCGGTGACGACGCATGGCGATTCCGCCACCCATTCCGGCACGCCCGCCGTCGCAGCCCGCTCCGGACCCGACGCCGGGGAGGACCCACCCGCCACCGGCGCCGAGGGCCTGCCCGCCGCGCTCGCCGGCCTGCGGGCCGCGATCGGGGCGGCGCGGTTCCCGCTCATCCTGCCCTCGGCGGAGCCGGCCCGGCGCGCCGCCGCCGGCCTCACCGACCAGCTCGACGACTATCTGCTGCCCCGGCTCGCCCGGCTCGACGCCCCGCTGCTGGTGGTGGTCGGCGGCTCGACCGGCGCGGGCAAGTCGACCCTGGTCAACAGCCTCGTCCAGGCGCGGGTGAGCGCCGCCGGGGTGCTCCGCCCCACCACCCGCTCGCCGGTGCTGGTCTGCAACCCGGCCGACGCCGCGTGGTTCCGCCGGGGCGACCTGCTGCCGGGCCTGACCCGGACCAACGAGCCGAGCGAGCACCCGGGCACGCTGCACCTGGTCACCGCGCCCGCGCTGCCGGCCGGGCTGGCCTTCCTCGACGCGCCCGACATCGACTCGGTCGTCGACGCCAACCGGGCGCTCGCCGGGCAACTCCTGGCCGCCGCCGACCTCTGGCTCTTCGTCACCACCGCCGCCCGTTACGCCGACGCCGTCCCCTGGGAGCTGCTGCGTGGCGCCCGGGCCCGCGGCACGGTGATCGCCATGGTCCTGGACCGGGTGCCGCCGGAGGCGGCCGACGAGATCGCGGCCCACCTGTCGGAGATGCTCGCCGCCCAGGACCTCGGCGCCGCGCCGCTCTTCGTACTGCCCGAGACCTGGGTCGACGGGCAGGGGCTGCTCCCCGACAAGGTCACCGCCCCGCTGAGCGCCTGGTTCGCCCGGCTCGCGGCGGACGCCGAGGCCCGCTCCGCCGTCGTCCGGCAGACCCTGGACGGCGCGCTCGCCGCCCTGCACCCCGCCGTGGAGGGGCTGGCCGACGCCGCCGACGAGCAGGTGGCCGCCGCCGACGCGCTGGACGAGCGGGTACGGGCGGCCTACCGGGGGGCGGAGCGGACCGTCGCGGAGGGGCTCAAGGACGGCCGGCTGCTCCGCGGCGAGGTGCTGGCCCGCTGGCAGGAGTTCGTCGGCACGGGCGAGTTCTTCCGCACCCTGGAAGCCCGGATCAGCCGGCTGCGCGACCGGGTGGTGGGCAGGTTCACCGGGCGTCCGGCCCCGGCCGCCGAGTTGCGGACGGCCATCGAGTCCCAGCTCGTGACGCTGCTGCGCGGGGTGGCCGCCGAGGCGGCGGAGCACGCGTACACCGGGTGGAAGGCGCACCCGGCCGGTGCGGCACTGCTCGAACCGGAGCTGGCCCACGCCTCGGCCGACCTGCCCGCGCGCGCCGAGCGACTCGTCCGCGACTGGCAGCGCGGGGTGCTGGAGCTGGTCCGGGCCGAGGGCGGGGACCGCCGCTTCGTGGCCCGCACGGCCGCGTACGCGGTCAACGCCACCGGGCTGGCGGTCATGATCGGGGTGTTCGCCTCCACCGCCTTCATCCCGACCGGGCTGGAGGTCGCCACCGGCGCCGGCACCGCGGTCGCCGGGCAGGCGGTCCTGCAGGCGATCTTCGGGGACCAGGCGGTCCGGAACCTGGCGACCAAGGCCCGGGCGGACCTGCTCGACCGGATCGGCACGCTGCTGGCGGAGGAGGCGGCCCGGTTCCGCGCCCGCACCGAGGCGGCCCGCCCGGGCGTCGAGGCCGGCGCCGACCTGCGCCGGGCGGCCAACGAGGTGGAGAAGGCCCGGCACCGCAGCGGCCTGACCCGTGCGGACGGGCCGGTGCTGCCCGCCGTCGACCAGGGTGGCCACCGGTGAGCACGCCGACCACAGGCCGGGCCGGGGCCCGGGCGGGACGCCGCTCGGCCGGGTGGGCCGGAGACGAAGGTGGGCCGAGGTGAGCAACATCGTCGGTCGGATGCGCGAGGCGTTCCGCGGCGACCAGCGGGTCGACCCGGACGTCCTGGTCACGCGCCTGCAGGCGGTCCAGCGCTTCCTCGAGGCGGTGGGCGGCCAGGTGCCCGACTCCCAACTGGTCACCGCGCACACCGTGGTCGAACGGGCCGGCACCCGGCTCGCGCTGTCCGGGCACCACACCGTGGTCGCCCTGGCCGGGTCGACCGGCAGCGGCAAGTCGAGCCTGTTCAACGCCCTCGCCCGGCTGGACCTCTCGCCGGTCGGCGTACGCCGGCCGACCACCGGGGTCGCGCACGCCTGCGTCTGGGGGCCGCTGGACGGCGCGGCCCGGCTGCTCGACTGGATCGGGGTGCTGCCCCGGCACCGGTTCGTCCGGGAGAGCGCCCTCGACGGCGACGACGAGTCGGCCCTGCACGGCCTGGTCCTGCTGGACCTGCCCGACTTCGACTCGGTGCAGCGCGCCCACCGGCTGGAGGTGGACCGGCTGCTCGGCCTGGTCGACCTGGTCGTCTGGGTGGTCGACCCGCAGAAGTACGCGGACCGCGTGATCCACACCAGCTACCTGCGCGAGTTCCACCGGCACAAGGACGTGACGGTGGTGGTGCTCAACCAGGCCGACCGGCTGCCCCCGGCCGAGCTGCCCCGGGTCCTCGGTGACCTGCGCCGGCTGCTCGACGCCGACAGGCTGACCGGGGTGCCGCTGCTGCCCACCGTGGCGGTGGACCCGGCCAGCCTGGACGGGCTCCGCGCCGAGCTGGAGAAGACGGTCGCCGAACGGCAGGCCGCCCTACGCCGGCTGACCGGCGACGTGGACGCGGTGGTGGCCGGGCTGGCGGAACTGGTGGGGCCGGAGCCGCCACGCAGTGGCCCGGACGACCGCTCGACGAAGGAGCTCACCGCGGCGCTGGCCGGGGCCGCCGGGGTGCCGACGGTGGCCGAGGCGGTCGAGGCGGCGTACCGGCACCGGGCCGGCGGGACGACCGGCTGGCCGCTGGTCCGCGGCTGGCGGAGGCTCCGGCCGGACCCGCTGCGCCGGCTGCACCTGCCCGGCGGGGACGCTGCCGCGCCGGCGGAGAGCCTGGTCGCGGCGACCTCCGTACCCGATGCCACCGCCGCGCAGCGTTCGGCGCTCAACCTGGCCGTCCGCGCGGTGGCCGACCGTTCCGCCGCGGACCTGCCGGCGCCCTGGCCGGCCGCGGCGGCCGCCGCAGCCCGGTCCCGGCTGGCCGACCTGCCGGACGCGCTGGACCACGCGGTCGCCGCCACCGACCTGGGGATGACCCGACGACCCACCTGGTGGCGGGTGGTGGGCGGCCTCCAGTGGCTGGTCACCCTCGCCGCGCTGGCCGGGCTGGGCTGGCTGGTGCTGGGTTACGCACTGCGCGCGCTGGGTCTGCCGGCGCTGGAGCAGCCGCGGCTCGGCGAGGTGCCCTGGCCGACCGTGCTGCTTCTCGGCGGCCTGCTCGCCGGGCTGCTGCTGGCGGCGCTGACCCGGCCGGTGATCCGGTGGGCTGCCGGGCGCGCCCGGCAGCGGGCCGAGGGGCGGCTGCTGACCTCGGTGGGCCGGGTCGGCGAGAAGTACGTGCTGGACCCGGTCTGGGCGGTGCTGGCCCGCTATGCGGAGGCCCGGGAGGCGCTGCAGGACGCCACCCGGCGCTGAGCCCGGGCGCGCTGGACCGTGTCCGGACCGGCCGACCGGCGTAGGGTCGGTGCATGGCCACGCCACAGACCCCCTACGAGGCGGTGCTGCACGCCGCTCGCGACGTGACGAGGCTCGACTCCGCCCTCGACGCCGAGATGCTCGGCGCCGCGCTGCTGGGCAGCGTCTACGCCGTGGCGGAGTCCGACCGGGAGACCGCCGTCCGCGAGTTCGTGGCCGGCTTCCTGGCCGCCACGTCCCGCCGCCGCAGCGCCGCCGCCACCACGATCCGCGCAGTCTTCGCCGCACTGGTACCGGATGCCGAGGGCGCCACCCGGGTACGCCCCGGCGCGTACGCCCCGGACTGGGCCGGACAGCTCGGGCGGGTGCACCTCACCGGCGCCTGGGCGTACGGGGACGTGTACGGCGACCAGACCTCCTACCTGGCCACGTTCGCCTACGACGACGCCGAGGGCGGCCCGGAGCACGCCCTGGTGGCTCTGGTCGACCACAACATCGGCATCACCAAGGACGTCTTCGTCGGCGGTCCCGCCGGGCGGATCGTCGAGCAGGCCCGCCAGATCTGCACCGAGGACGAGCTGACCTGGTTCCGTACCGAGGACCCGGCCCGGATGCACGCGGAGGTGCGCCGGCACCTCGCGGTCACCGACGACCTCGGGGAGCTGCCCGCCCAGGGTTCCCTGGCCACCGACCGGGCGCTGGTCGGCGCGCGGTTGGCCGTCCTGCCGGGCCCGGCCCGGGCCGGCCTCGGGGACGTCCCGCCGCCCACCGACGCGGAACGGACCCGGCTGGTGCGGGCCTTCCTCGCCGCGCCGGAGGCCGCCCGGTTCGGCCTGGACACGGTGGCCGACGCGGAGCTGGCCTCGCTGCACTTCTGCCTGGGCCTGCTGCTCGACCATGCGGCCAGCTTCCCGGACGCCGACCCGATGCGTTGGAGCCCGACGGTGGCCGAGCTGTTCCTGCTGGACTGGGTGCACCGCCGGGCCGTGCTGGACATGGACGACGCGGCGATGCTGCCTCGGGTGCTGCGCGGCTGGGCGGCGTACGCGGCCCGCCAGCGGGGCCTGCCGGCGGCGGCGGTCCGGCGGACGGACGAGGCGATCGAGGAGATGGTCCCGGAGTTCGCCCGGCTCTACACCACCGGGGAGCGGCGCAGCCCCGCCACCGCCGCGGTCGCCCAGCTCATGGCGGACGGCGTCGACCCCGACGATCCGGCCGCCCTGGACGCCTGGATCGAGGCCAACCGGCACCGCCTCACCGACGACCCGGCCTGAGGCGGCCGGCGGGCACCCCGCCCACGATCGCGCCGATTCACAGAAGGTGTGGCCTTCCGCACGGGAGGCCACACCTTCAGTGAATCAGGCTGCTCCGGTACACAGCCGGCACGGTGGCGCTCGGGCCCGGTTCGGCGGTGGGGCGGAGGGTCGGCCCGGGCGTCTCCTCGGGCGGCGCGCTGGTCGGCGGCGGCGAGTTGTCCGGTGACGTGGTCGCGCTGGGCTGCGCGCTCGGGGTGGTGGAGGGATCGGTCGCCGGCCCGGAGAGGGTGCTGGTCGGCTCGGCCGTGGGGCTCGGCGTCGGGTCCGGCGTGGCCGGATCGGAGGCCGACGGCGAGGGTGACGGGACCGGCGACGGGCGCGGCGGGGTGGTCGGCCTGGGGCGGCTGGGCACCTTCGCGGGTGCGGTCGGCCGGGGCCGCCGGCGCGGGCCCAGGTCGGCGTCGTCGGGCAGGGCCGGGGCGGCGGCGAGGGCCGGCAGACTGGCGGCGTCGGCCACGGGCGTCCGGGTGGGGACGACCGGGGGCTGGGTGCCCTGGATGACCACCGGGCCGACCGAGGGGGTCGGGATGAACGGAGTGCTGCTGTCCGGCAGGGCGCTGTTGCCCACGGTCGCCGACCCGGCGCTGATCGCGGCCAGGATCGGCATGGACGCGGTGCCGGCGAGCAACGCGACGGTGAAGAGATAGCCCCGGCTCGGGGAGCTCAGGCCGGGCGCGCGGTGCGCCCCGACCACGCGGCGGTACGCGGCCCGGGGCGACGCGCGGTGGTGGCCGAGGAGCGGGGCACCGGGACCCTCTGCTGGCTGGGACACCGCACACTCCTCGTACGTCGACACGGCGGCACGCTCGGCCAAGCCGGACAAAGGCCGTCAAACGCCTCGTCATGGAACACCAGTCAGCTTGAACCAGCGACGCTCAGTTCACCAGCCGTCACCGCGTGTCGACACACCCGGTGTCCGTCGACTCATGGGAACTTGCGCGACAAAAAACCCATGCGTCGCGAACCAGACCGAACGTCACCGGCGGGGGAGGCCATACTGTGGGCCCGCTCACGACCTCTGCAATCATTCAGGCACGACGGCAACGCAGCCGCCACCTCCGCGTACCTCGCGGCGGTGCGGAACGGCGCCGGCGCTCCCGGGCCGGGTTCCCCCACGGACCCGGCTCACGCCGCGCGGCAACCCTCACCGGGGCTAGGCGCGGCCGCCAGGAACCAGCCCGGCTCGAGCCGGGCGGCGCACGATGTGCGCGGCACGGGACACCCCCGGCGCCGGCGCAGACCAGACAGGGAGAGACGGATGGCAAAGGGCGACCCCGGGGTCACCAGCCGCGGCCGGCGGGCCGCACCCCGTTCCAAGCGTGCCGCCGTAGCAGGCGAGCCGGAACTCGTACAGCTGCTCACGCCCGAGGGCGAGCGGATCGAGAGCGCACTCGGCCCGGACGGGACCGAGTACCGCGTCGACTTCACCGACGAGGAGTACCGCGGGCTCTACCGCGACCTCGTGCTGGTCCGCAAGCTCGACGCGGAGGCCACGGCGCTGCAGCGCCAGGGCGAGCTGGGCCTGTGGGCCAGCCTGCTGGGCCAGGAGGCGGCACAGGTCGGCTCCGGCCGCGCGCTGCGCACCCAGGACATGGCCTTCCCCACCTACCGGGAGCACGGCGTCCTCTACTGCCGGGGCATCGACCCGATCATGCCGCTCGGCCTGTTCCGCGGCGTCGACCAGGGCGGCTGGGACCCGAACGAGTTCAAGTTCAACATGTACACGATCGTCATCGGGGCGCAGACCCTGCACGCGACCGGGTACGCCATGGGTGTCGCCATGGACGGCAAGACCGGCAGCGACGACGGCGAGGCGGTGATCGCGTACTTCGGTGACGGCGCCACCAGCCAGGGCGACGTCAACGAGGCGTTCGTCTGGGCCAGCGTCTTCAACGCCCCGCTGGTCTTCTTCTGCCAGAACAACCAGTACGCCATCTCCGAGCCGCTGGAGCGGCAGACCCGCGTCCCGCTCTACCAGCGGGCGGGCGGCTTCGGCTTCCCCGGCGTCCGGGTGGACGGCAACGACGTGCTCGCGTCGTACGCGGTGACCCGGCACGCGCTGGACAACGCCCGGCACGGCCAGGGCCCGAGCCTGATCGAGGCGTACACCTACCGGATGGGGGCGCACACCACCTCCGACGACCCGACCCGCTACCGGATCGCCAGCGAGGTCGAGGCCTGGCGGGCCAAGGACCCGATCGCCCGGATGAAGGCGTTCCTGACCAAGCAGCGGATCGCCGACGAGTCGTTCTTCGTCGAGGTGGACGAGCAGGCGCGCGCCGAGTCGGTGCACCTGCGCGAGCGGGTGCTCGCCATGCCGAACCCGGAGCCGGTGACCATGTTCGACCACGTCTACCCCACCGGGTCCCCGGAGCTCGACGAGCAGCGGGCCCAGTTCACCAAGTACCTGGAGTCGTTCGAGGGGAGCGCGCACTGATGGCCACGGAGACGCTCACCCTCGGCAAGGCCCTCAACGCCGGCCTGCGCAAGGCCCTGGAGCACGACCCGAAGGTCGTGATCATGGGCGAGGATGTCGGCAAGCTCGGCGGCGTGTTCCGGATCACCGACGGCCTGCAGAAGGACTTCGGCGACCAGCGGGTGATCGACACCCCGCTCGCCGAGTCCGGCATCATCGGCACCGCGGTCGGCCTGGCCATCCGCGGCTTCCGGCCGGTCTGCGAGATCCAGTTCGACGGCTTCGTCTACCCGGCGTACGACCAGATCGTGTCGCAGGTGGCCAAGATGCACTACCGCTCGCAGGGCAAGGTCCGGATCCCCATGGTCATCCGGATCCCGTACGGCGGCGGCATCGGCGCGGTCGAGCACCACTCGGAGTCGCCCGAGGCGTACTTCGCGCACACCGCCGGCCTGAAGGTGGTGACCTGCGCGAACCCCCAGGACGGCTACTCGATGATCCAGCAGGCGATCGCCTCGGACGACCCGATCGTGTTCCTGGAGCCGAAGCGGCGCTACTGGGAGAAGGGCCAGGTCGACGTGGACGCCCCGCTGGCCGAGGCGTACCCGCTGCACGCCGCCCGGGTCGCCCGGCCGGGCACCGACGCCACCGTGCTGGCGTACGGCCCGATGGTCCGCACCGCCCTCGACGCGGCCACCGCCGCCGCCGAGGACGGCCGGGAGTTGGAGGTCATCGACCTGCGCTCGCTCTCCCCGCTGGACCTGACCTCCGCGTACGAGTCGGTGAAGCGCACCGGGCGGTGCGTGGTCGTTCACGAGGCCCCGGGCAACCTGGGCCTCGGTGCGGAGATCGCGGCCCGGGTCACCGAGGAGTGCTTCTACTCCCTGGAGTCCCCGGTGCTGCGGGTCACCGGCTTCGACACCCCCTACCCGGCCGCCCGGGTGGAGGAGGAGTACCTGCCCGACCTCGACCGGGTGCTCGACGCCGTCGACCGCACCTTCGGCTGGTGAGCGCGATGTCCCGGATCAAGGAGTTCAACCTCCCCGACCTGGGCGAGGGCCTGACCGAGGGCGAGATCCTCGCCTGGCTGGTCAAGGTGGGCGACGTGATCGAGCTGAACCAGCCGATCGTCGAGGTGGAGACGGCCAAGGCGGCGGTCGAGATCCCGGCGAAGTGGGCCGGCCAGGTGCAGGCGATCTTCCACCCGGAGGGGGCCACCGTCGAGGTCGGCACCCCGATCATCGCGATCGACACCGACCCGGGTGCCGGGCCGATCGAGGAGTCCACGACCGCCGGCCTGCCCACCCCGTCGGCGGCTTCGCTGGCCGCCGTCGAGATCGCGCCCGAGGAGGGCATGGTCGAACCGGGCCTGATCGGCGGCGCGGCACCGGGCGGGCGGACCGCCGTGCTGGTCGGCTACGGCCCGCGGAACGCCCCGGCCAAGCGCCGGCCGCGCAAGGGCGCCGTCCCGGCCCAGGCCGCCGCGGCCCCGGTCCAGGCCGCCCCGGTTCCGGCTCCGGTGTCGCCCGCGCCGGTGGTGAACGGCACCGGCCGGGCCGGTGAGCCGGTGCTGGCCAAGCCGCCGGTCCGCAAGCTCGCCAAGGACCTCGGCGTCGACCTGGCCGCGCTGGCCGGCTCGGGCCCGCTGGGCTCGATCACCCGGGAGGACGTCCAGCGGGCCGCGTCGGCCCCGGCGGCGGCCGAGCCGCTGACGGTCGCGGCCCCGGTGGCCGCGAGCTTCGGCGTCGACCGCGAGCAGCGCATCCCGGTCAAGGGGGTACGCAAGCTCACCGCGGAGAACATGTCCCGGTCGGCGTTCACCGCGCCGCACGTCACCGAGTTCCTGACGGTCGACGTGACCCGGGCGATGAAGGCCCTGGATCGGCTCCGCGAGCGGCGCGAGTGGCGGGACGTCCGCGTCTCGCCGCTGCTGCTGGTCGCCAAGGCGGTGCTGCTGGCGGTCAAGCGCCACCCGATGGTCAACTCGACCTGGGCCGGCGACGAGATCGTGGTGAAGGACTACGTCAACCTGGGCATCGCGGCGGCCACCGAGCGCGGCCTGATCGTGCCGAACGTCAAGGACGCCGGCCGGCTCTCGCTGCGCGAGCTGGCGGACGCCCTGACCGCGCTGGTGCAGACGGCGAAGGCCGGCCGCACCTCCCCGGCCGACATGTCCGGCGGCACGCTGACCATCACCAACGTCGGCGTCTTCGGCGTCGACACCGGTACGCCGATCCTGCCCCCGGGCGAGTCGGCCATCCTCGCCTTCGGCGCCGTACGGGAGCTGCCGTGGGTGCACAAGGGCAAGGTCAAGCCGCGCCTGGTCACCACGCTGGGCCTCTCCTTCGACCACCGGATCATCGACGGCGAGCTGGGCTCGAAGTTCCTCCGCGACATCGGGGACTTCCTGGCCGATCCGGAGGCGGCGCTGCTCGCCTGGACCTGACGGTCCACGACACCAGGCAACGGCCGGTGTGCCACGGGTGAACGCCCGGCACACCGGCCGTTGCCGTTGGGCGGACGAAATCGTCGGCGGCGGAAGGGCGGCTGCCTACGATCCTTCGGCACGTGGCTCAGCTCACCTAATAATCGATGGAAGTTGGCCGCGTTACGTGCTTCAATAAAAGACATCAAGGGGCTGACAACCGAATAGCCAGGAGGAGAGACCCAGATGAGCATGATCGAGCGAATCCGCACCCGCCGCGACGCCAACCGCCGCGCCCGCGCCATCGAGCAGGCGCTGCGCTCCGCCAACTCCCCGGCGGTCCGCGAGGAGCTTCTCGCCATCGCCCAGCGTCACATGAGCTGACGCCCCCAACTTTCCTCACCTCCTCCAGTTCGAAGACCCGCCCGGTCACCCCGGGCGGGTCTTCGGCGTTTCACGTCGATTGACACCGGGATTCCACCTCGCCGCACCGCCCGGTACGGTGGGGCTCGGTCGCCACCCGCCCGCCGCTGGACCGATCGCACTGACAGAAGCCGATCGACAACATCCGGTCACGGTAAGTGGCGACCGGGGTTCCCCCAGGCGCCTCCCGGCGGCCACCCGATACGGTGCGGGGAGCCCGCACGGCCGGTTACCCGCCGGCAACGCCGGCAACCGGCCGACGGTCCCGATCGGTATCGGTGGCCGACATGTGATGGAGGAGGCGTACCCATGACGTCCGAGGCCCCGAACCGCCCTGGCCAGGAGCCGGGCGAGGCGTCGTCGGGCGCCGGCGGACCGGCACCGTACGGCGACCGCCCGGCGCAGCAGGGCAACGGGTACGGCGGCGCTCCCGACCTCGGCTGGGCACCGCCGCCGCCGGCCGGGCGGCCCGCCCCGTCGGCCCCCGCCTGGGGCGCACCGGACGACCAGCCCGCCGCCTGGGCGCCACCGGGTGGCCAGGCCGCCGGCCGGGCCACCGCGCAGGTGCCGCCGCCCGCCGAGGGGTGGGGTGGCCCCGCGCAGCCGGGCTGGGGAGCCCAGGAGCAGGGCACGCCTGGCTGGACCGCCGCCCCGCAGGCTGCCTCCCAGGAGCAGGGCGCGCCCGCCTGGGCCGCCGGCCCGTCGAGTGCTTCCGCCGAGCCCGGCCCACCCGCCTGGGGGGCCGCGCCGGGCGGGCCCGCCTGGGCCGCCGCCGCTCCGCCGGCCGGTTCGCCCGGCGAGCAGCCGGCCTGGGCGCAGTCCGGTGAGGCGGGCGCTCGCGGCGCCGCCTCGGTCCCCGCGCCGGCCACGGCCCCGCACGAGGCATGGGCCACTGGCCAGCAGGGCGACGACCCGGCGCGCTCGGACGGCTGGCCCACCGCGGCCGGCCCGCAGGACGACCGCTCCGGGGGCTGGGCCGTCGGGAGCGGCGCCCAGCAGCAGGACGACGCGAACCGCTCGGGCGGCTGGGGCGCGGCCCCGCAGGAGGACCAGCCGGCCTGGGGCCAGCCGGGCGAGCACGGCACCCCCGCCTGGTCGCCCGCCGAGCCGCCCGCCCGCGCCGCCGCCAAGGTCTCTGTACCGGGTGTGCCGGCCGAGAACGCCTGGCCCGGCCAGGACGACCCGGCCCGCTCGGGCGGCTGGGACACCGGAGCGGCCGCCCCGCACGACGACAACCCGGACCGGTCCGGCGGCTGGGCCGCCGGCCGGGCCGCCGAGGCCGGCCAGCAGCCCGGTTGGGCCTCCGCCGCCGTCCCGCCGCCGCCCGGCGACCGGCCCGAGTCCGGGGCCTGGCCGTCGGCGGAGGCGCCGGCCCGGGCCAGCGCCTCGGTCCCGTCCCCCGACTCGCCGGCCTGGGGCGACAACCAGGACGGCCCCGCATCGTGGACGCCCGAGCGGCCGGCCATTCCGGACGCCGAACCGTGGGCGCCCGGCGAGGCGTGGGGCCGATCTGCCGAGGCCCAGCCCGAGGAGCCGCCGATCTACCAGCCGGCCCCGGGTCCGGGCATCTCCCCGGCCAACGCCGTGCCCCTCCCGCCCCAGGAGCAGCGGGTGCCGGGCGCCGCGCTGGCCGCGGCGCCGCCCGCCGACTACGTGCCGCCCGCGCAGTTCGCTCCGGCCGACCGGGACCCGTACGAGGCGGAGCAGTCGGGCGGCTGGGGTGCGCCGGAGTCGGCGCACGACGAGCACCAGTCGCCGGCCGGACCGGTGGTGCCGGGTCCGCGTACCTCACCGGAGGCAGGCGGTCACGTCTCCGCCAGCGCCTCGGTGCCGGTGACCAGCCGGGTGACGCCCCCGGCCGACCAGGCCCTGCACGCGGCCGGCGTGCCGGCCCCGCAGCCCCGGGTGTACGGCCGGCCCACCCGCCCCGAGCCGGAGGAGGCCCCCGGAGCGGACGGCTTCCCGGAGCCGGGCCCGCGCTTCGACGAGCACGGCCCGCTGTCGCGGACGGACGAGCCGGACCGTCCGCACGGCTTCCCCGCAGCGCCCCCGGTGCCGTCCGCCCCGCCGTCCTCGCCCGCTGCCCCGCCGCCGTTCCCGCCCGGCGTGCCGTCCTTCGCCAACCCGTCCGGCAGCACCCGCCCGGTGAACGGGGTGCACCCGCAGAGCGACGGGCACGCCGGCGGCCAGCACGACCCGTTCGGCGCTCCCGGCGGCCAGCACGACCCGTACGGTGCTCCCGGCGGCCAGCACGACCCGTTCGGCGGCACCGGCCCGAGTGACCCGTACGGCGGGCCCGGCGGTCCGCACGACCCGTACGGGGCTCCCGGCGGCCCGCACGACCCGTACGGCGGGCCCGGCGGACCGGGTGACCCGTACGGTGCGCCGGGGGGCGGTCGCGCGGCGGTTGCCGCACCCGGGCCGGGACCGATGGGCGAACCGGGCCCGGGCGGGTTCCCGCCCCCGTTCCCGCCGCCGCCCCAGCAGGCGCCGCCGTCCTGGCAGCAGGGCCCGGCCAACGGGCCGGAGCAGGGCCGCTTCGACGCGTTCAAGCCGGAGGCCGAGCCGAAGACCGAGGCGCCCACGCCGAAGGTCCGCAACGGCCGGGTGCTGGCGGCCGTGCTGATCGCGGCGGTGCTGATCCTCGCCGTCCCGCTCGGCCTGCTCACCCTGCTCGGCAAGATCGGCGGGGACAACAAACCGGCTCCGTTCAACCCGGCCGTGGGCGCCTGCATCAAGCAGTCCGGCACGGGCGCGGCGGACGCCGACTGCGCCGAGCCGGGCGCGTTCAAGGTCGTCTCGAAGGTCGAGAGCAAGGACAAGTGCGCCGACCCGACGCAGCCAAGCGTGGAGCTCCAGGGCGTCGAGGGAAACCGGGTGCTCTGCCTCAAGCCGGCCGTCGCGCCGACGCCGTCGTCCACGCCGAGTGCCAGCCAGTAGCAGCTCTCCGACGGCGGGGCACGGTGGTCCGTGGCCCCGCCGTCGTCCCTCCCGGATGTGATCCACCCCGCCGGGGGTGCCGGCCGAATCGGGGCCCGCGATCCGGCAGACTGAAGGCATGAGCGCACGAGTATGGGCACCTGAGCTGCGCGGCCGGGGCTGGCTGAACACCGGCGGGAAGGCCGTCACCCTGGCCGACCTGCGTGGAAAGATCGTTTTGCTCGATTTCTGGACGCCTCTTACGGTCTAACTAACTCGTTGCTAGCGTCCTCGGCATGCAACCCGCCGAGGTCCCCGACCCGTCCCGATGCTGCGCCCTCTACCTGCGCCGCTCTCACCGCAACGCCGAAGGCGACGCCCGCAACGGCCGTTCACTCGCCGAGCAGGAAGCCGAGCTTCGCGAGCTGGCCGCCCGCCTCGGTCTCGTCGTTCTCTACGTCTTCGTTGAGCGGGAAGGGACCGGCGCGTCCCGCTTCTCTATGAAGGCCCGTCCCGAGTGGAAAAAGGCGCTCGAATCGCTGCGGGTCGGCGACCGCTTCCGGACACTCCTCGCCTGGTCACTTGACCGCGCTGACCGTCGTGGCGCGGTCGAGATCGGCCGGCTTCTGGACGAGCACGCCAACGGCTCGCGGCGGATCGTCGGGGCGGACGGCACCGACACCAGCGACCCCCGCCGCCGCCTAGAGCTGATCATTCGCGCCGAGATCGCGCGTGAAGAGGTCGAGAACCTGTCGCGCCGGGTCAGCCGTACGAAGAAGTTCCGCCGTGCCGAGGGCCGCTGGCTCGGCGGCCCCCCGCCGTTTGGCCTACGGATCGAAGACGGCCAGCTCGCCCACGACCCCGAGACCTACCCGACCGCTCGCCGGATCGCCGATGAGCTTCTGACCGGGTCGACGATCTGGGCGACCGTGAAGGGCCTGAACGAAGACGGCATCCCCTCGCCGCGCGGCAAGTCCTGGGGCGTGGGCACGGTCGCGGCTCTCGTCCGCTCGCCCGGCTGGGCGGGTCTCCAGTCCATCCGGGAGCGAACGGCTTCCGGCCGCTGGCGGCACACGGCCGAGCTGTACCGCGACGAGCGCGGCCAGACGGTCAGCGTGGGCGAGGGCGTGATCACGCCGGGCGAGCGAGCGCGCATCCTGCGCGCCATCGGCGACAGGTCGGCGACCATGATCCAGCACGGGCGCTTCGTCAGCCGAGGCGACCGCCGCTCAGCGACGATCCTCGCCGATGTTCTTCGCTGCCCGTACTGCGATGGCCGCTCGGCGCAGAGCGGGGCCGCCGACCGGAAGGTCTACCGCTGCGGCAGCTACGGGAACGGCCGAACCTGCGACGGCTTCACCGTTCCGATGGCGGAAACCGACGAGGCGGTCTCGCTGGCCTTTCTCTGGAGGCTCGCCACGCTGGAGCCGGGCGACCCGCTTCTAGAGGCCGTGGCGGACGCTTGGACCGCCCGGGTCGCTCACGACGACATCGAGGCCCGAGACGCGGCTCAGGATGCCCTAGACGAGGCCCGCGCCGACCTTGCCCGAGTGCGTCGGCTGGTCGCCGCCGGTACGTTCACCGAAGAGGACGCCGCCGAGGTCATGCCCGAGCTGCGGGCGAAGGTCAAGGCCGCCGAAGACGCCCTCGCCCGCATCCCCGTTCCCGAGGCTGATATCTCGCCCCTGCTGGACCTCGCCCAAAGCGTCCCGACCTTCTTCGATCTCCCAGCAGCCGAGCGCCGGGCGCTTCTCGGGCTCGCCGTCGCCGAGGTCCGCCCTACCCGCGCCGGTGCGCGGGGAGTCCGCTTCAAGGCGTCCGAGCGGCTTCTGATCGTGTGGGCCGACGGGACCACGTCGCACCCGGCCGACCTACCAGACAAGACGACCGAGAAGGTCTACGCCCTGCTCGCCGACAACCCCGCGATCACTGTCGAGGAGGTAGCCGAGGCAATCGGCCGGAAGTCCCGGACGGCCCGGCGCTACCTCGAATCGGCGCGATCGCTACTCCCCGCCGCGCACTGACTCATGCAACCCAATAGGACAGGCCCCGGCCTAGCGATTCCGCCGCTGACCAGGGCCCTAGACGGAAACGGAGCTTCCGCCATGACCCACAACCCTACCCGCCTGTACCTCGCCGCCCCTGCCCTCAGCGCCGCCGCGCTGGCCGCCGCGACCGCCGCCCTGCTCGCCGCCGGCTTCCTTGTGGCGACCGCTACGCCGTCGGAAGACCTGGACGCTGTCGCCGACGACCTGGACGCCGTCGCCGCTGCTGACGCCGTGGTGACCGTCGGCGACTGCTCGAAGCTCTTCGAGCCGGTCATGGCCGAGGCGTTCGGCGTGCCGGTCGTGGCCCTGGCCGACGTGCTCTCGGGTGCCGCGTGACCGCCCGCCGCGTCGCCTCGCTGGCAGCTAACGTCATGGCGGCCGAGCATGACGCGGCGTCGTGTGTCGTGTCGGCGTGGCCCGCCGTCGCACTCCTCCTGACGGTCGAAGTGCTGGCGCGCGCCGGGCGGGCCCCGGCGACCGTCGCCCCGGCCGCCGACGTGTCACCCGCCGCCGTCGCCGACACGGGCGCGGACGCCCAGGCGGTCGCGCCGCCGCCCGCCCCCGCCCCGTCGCTGGTCGGGTCGACTGTCGCCGACACCGGCCGGGCGGACGACGGGCGGCCGCCGACGTGACACCCCGTCCTGTCGCGACGCCTCGGCCGAAGGCGACGCCCCGCCGCCCGCCGTCGCGTCAGTCGTCCGCCGACGCGATCCGGTCCGCAGTCCGGCAGGCTGGCGCAACGCCCGCCAGTGTCGCGACGGCGCTCGGCGTCAGCGTCAGGACCGCCCAGCGCCACTGGCCGCGCCCGGCGGCAACTGTCGCCGCGACGGCTTAGCGTCGCCAGCGGGGCCGGTAGCCACGGCCGCCGGCCCCGCACCCATTCACACGCCCCGTCCAGCAACCACCCGAGGAGGTCCCGACATGGAACCCGAGCGCCTGGACGACGGCCGCTGTTGTATCCCGCACCGCCTACCGGATGGCCGGATCTGCGCCCCTGCGCGGGCTGAGGCCCCGGACGGGACACTCGGGGACGGCGTCGTTTATCTGTCGCCCACCGATCCGGGATACGCCGTGTGGGATGAGTACTTGAGACAGCGCAACGGAAGGTAGGGAGGGCTCCGACGGTCCTTGGCGGTTACCGCAGCAGCCCGCGCAGACTCTGCGGGCCGGGCCGGGCCGGGCACCTCCCGACGCTGTGCACGGCCGCCGAGGGCGGGCGGCATCCCGTGGACCTACGGCACGCAGCGAAGGAACGCCTTCAGCGCCGTGTGGGCCGTCCCGACCGGCCGGGAAGCGAGGGACCGCCGACATGTTCGCCCGCGAGGTCCTGGCGGCGTGGGCTAGAGGCAGGAAATCGCCCCCCAACGGGGGGAGCCCCTGTCTCGTCCTGAGACGCCGTGTAAAACTGTGTACCGAAGTGTGCGCTACAAGTCGATACATTCTCGACCCGAGCGGGCAGTTCGAAACACGGAAAGACCCCCGCCCGAGTGTGTAGGAGCCCCGAGGCGGAGGCCGATCCCGCGTGTTGAGGGGTCACCTAACCTGGCTGGTTAGGTGGCCCCGCACCCGTTTCCGGATGCGAGCGCGCCCGCGATGGTCGCGGCGTAGGCGAGGATCTTCAGCGCCAGGGCCAAGACCTCGCCGGCCTGCTGCCACCTTGCGGTGCCAGCTCGCGGGGTGGTGCGTCGGCCCGAGGGCCTTCTTCGACGTGCTGCCACGATCACCTCTCTCGCCTAGATGGACCCTTTCGCCCCCCGTCGACGGGGAGGGACGACCGGGACCCAATCTGTAGGCGACTTACGAGAGTCCTACGTGGTGCGTGCGTCGGGGTTCACGATAGCGACTCGTACGGGTGACCTGTGTGTCGGACTACATCTTCGTACACGTGTTCGATAGAATGTCCGCATGGCTTCCTAGTCCGAATTCGCCGCCGACGAGCCCCGACTCGCCGACGAGATCCGCCTTCCCCCGCAGCAGTAGGGGCCGGGTTTCGGCTACGTCGCCACGGTCCGCGCCGACGGGGGCCCTCGGGCCCACCCCTTCGAGCACGGGTGACCCGCTCGCCAGACGAACGGGGCCACCGGGCGAAAACCTGGACGACGCCGAGGAGGTGGGCGGGCGTCGCCCGGAGCACCGAGGAGGTGGCCGAGTTACGGAAGCTGTCACGAGTGACGTTCCGGGGTCTCTTCCCATAGTTCTTTAAGACGACGACGCCGCCGCCTTGAAGAAGTAATAGAGAGTGACGTCCGAACGTCACTCGTGACGCCTTCCGTAACTCCCCCGGGGCCGCCGCCCTCGTCCGCGCCCAGCCCGTCGCCGGTTTCCTCGCCGCGCTTGTCCAGCGTGAACACCTGCGCCCCGCTGGCCCACTAAGCCTGTGACCGCATCCGTGAACACCTCGACCCCTGCTGGCGCATAGGCACTACGACACCCCGAACCATGCCCGCCGGGTCGGCACCCGCCGCACTGGCGCACGACGAAAGGAACAGCCGTGGCAAACGCCGATGGCCCGAGAAGACAAACCCCCGCCGACGCCCTGGCGGCCCTCCGCGATGGGGGCCGAGCCCCGTCCCGCGCCGACGCGCCCCGCCGAATCAAGTTGGCCGCCGGTTACTGGGTCGAGATCCCGTCGCCCCGCGTCCTCGCCCGTGTGTTCGCCGGGCCTGTGCTCGCCGACGGATGCGATCTATTCGCGTCCGGGGGTGGAATCCTGCGCCGCCGCGATGGCGACGCCCGAGACCCGGGCCCCGAGGACTTCCACGTCCTGGCCGAGGAGGTCCGGGCCGCACTGGACGTCCTTCCGGACCGCCCGGACGCTGGCCGCCCGTATACAGACCTCCGCGTGTACCTCCTGGACGGCGACCAGGCCGACGTAACCGCGTACCTTCGCGAGACCGTCCGCGCCGTCCGCGTCGCCGCGCCCCGCTGGCGACCGAGGGCCGAGCGCCGGGACCGGGAGCGCCCCTCGCCGCTGACGCCGACGGAACGTCAGCGCGTGTCCCGAGAGCGCCGCCAGGCCGCCGAGGTCGAATCGTCGCGCGTGTGGTTGTCACTCTGGCGCGAGGAGGTCACTCCGGGCACGCGCGTCGCCGCCCTCGCCCTGTATGTCGAGGCCGCCGAGGGAATCGGCGCATGGGTCGCCGAGTACGAAGAGGACCGCGACGACTGGGCCGAGTTCAACGCCGAGGAGGGCTACCCCGCTGTCCCGGCCGTGCCGGGTCCGCGCACGTTCTACGGGGTCGCTGACGCCGTCCTCGGGGATCGCCGCGCCGGGACCGGGAACGTCCGGTACTACCTGGCCCCGGCGGTCGCCGCCGAGCTACTAGACCGCGCCGAGGACATGCACGACCGGGAGGGACGGAACGCCGCTTGAGTCAGGACCAGGCCGACAGGTTCGCCGAAGCCGTCATTCAGCGCGCCGCCGAGCTGCTACTAGCCGAGCTGCGCCCGCAGATCGAGGCGATTTCTGGCGCCCGCCAGCACGCCCGCAAGTCGGCCGCGGTCGCCCCTCGGGCGTCGTCGGGCGGTCCGTCCGGCGGGTCCGTCGTCAGCCTGAATGCCTGGCGGATTCGGAAGGCCGCCGCCTAACCACTGAACCTGACCGCCCTCGGGAACCACGCCGCCCCCTGGCTCCGGCGAGGTCCCGGGGGCGGTCGTCTACCCCGCGTCGGCCGCCCTGGGGCGGTGTCCGGCTGACGCGGTCAGCCGCGCCCGGAGTCACACGGGCGTGCGCTCCCCGGTGGCCCGGGCCCCTCGCGTCCCCTCTCGCGCGTCGGGCCCGGCCGCCGGGTCGACCGCCCCACCGCCGACCGCCCCGCCGAGAAAGCCCCGACCATGACCGCCACCGCCGACCCCGACCCGATCGACTACGCGACCGCCTGGACCACCCTCCGGGCCCGCCGCTATCGCTGCGGAGAGTGCCGCCGGCCGACGCGGAACGTGACCCGCGACGCCGACGGCGTTCCCCGCGTTACCTGCCCCCCGCCGCCATCCGACCCGGAAGCCCCGCTCGTGACCTACACGCCGCCCGCCCCCGACGTTGCCCGCCTGATCGCCGAGGAGGTCCTACGCCGACGCGCTGAGTTCCGGGCCAACACGGGCCACCTCTTCGGCCTGTTCCGCCGGGAGATTCCCAACAGCCCGGCCGCCGAGAGTCCCGCCGCCGCCGCGACCTACGTCCGCTGGGCCCGGGCCGACCTCGGCGCGCTGGGGATCGCGGTTCGCCGCTACAAGCCGACCCCCGACCTTCGCCGTCGCGAGTGGGTCTTCCGTCTGGTCGCGATCCCCGGCGAGGCAAGCCGCGAGAGCCCCCGCACGTCCCGGCCCTAGCCCTACCCCCGACCGCCCTACGCCGCCGAGAGACCGTCTCTCGGGGGTCAGAACACACAGGAGAGAGCCGATGGCCGCCCCCGAACCGACGACCGCCCCCGACCCGCTCGCCGCCCGCCCGCAGCCCACTTTGGCGGGGTTGACCCCCGGCGCGGGTGCCGCCTTCCACGACGGCCCCGCCTTCGACCCGGCCGAGGTCGCCGCGCAGGTCGCGATGCCGCCGCGCCCGCAGGCCGGGGCCTGGCACACGCCCGGCGCGTTCCGCGAGCCTGCCGAGCCGTTCGCCCCGCCGTCTTGGGCCGACGTTCCCGCTGACCTGGCCGAGGCCCTGGCCGAGTACGACGCCAAGCGGACGGCGTGGGATGACGCCGTGGACGCGGTCGAGGAGTACCGCGACAAGGCCCGCCAGTCCCGGGCCCAGCGTGAGGCCACCATTCGGGCCGCCGGACAGGCCGCCGCCCGAGGTGCCAAGCGACCGGCGATCCCCTCGGCGATCAGCGAGGCGGACGAAGAGACCGAGGTCCGAGTCCTGTCGACCGTGGTCGACGTCCGCCGCCGCGAAGCCGACGCCGCCGCCCGGAAGGCCGACCGGCTGACCATGGACTACGCGCCCGGCTGGGCCGCCGAGGCGGTCGAGCGCCACGGCCCGGCCCTGGACGAGGCGACCGCCGACGCCCAGCGGGCCTACGAATCCGCCCAGCGCGCCGAGGCCGTCCTCAACCAGGCCGCATTCTGGCGTTCCCTGGCCCTGGCCGCCGACCTGAAGCGGGCCGGTGTGAACGTCAGCGAGCACCAGCGGCACCGGATCATGTCCGACCTGTTGGATGCGTCGAAGACCCGCCTTTACCGGCAGGCCGAGGCGGACCACCGTAGCCCGGCGGACCTCCTGAACCGGGTACACGAAGCGCTCGGGACGCTGCGCATGTGCGACCCCGGGGTGATCCCGGCCCCGGACACGCTGTACATGCCCGGCGACGAGGGGGTCTACCGCGACATGTGGCGGGCGATGTTCGACGGTGCCAGCCCGGCCCGCAAGCAAGCCTTCCGCGACCGGCACGCGGGCGGTTACCCGCTCCACCACGAACGCGACCGCTGACCGAATCGACGCGAGGGCCCTCGGGAACCGACCCCGGGGGCCTTCGCCGTACCCGCCCCCCTCCTCGCGATAGGCCCTCCCGTGTCCAGCCCCGCCGCCCCCACGCCGACCCGGCGCACCCGCCGCCGACTGTCCCTCGCCCGCCGTGTCCGCCATGAGGCTGGCTTCCGATGCCAGGTCGGCGGTCCCCGCCGCCCCTGCCGGTCCGCGTCCTCGGGCGTGGTCCTGGTCGACGGCCACGAGGTCGCCGCCTGCTACGCCCACCTGCCTACCCGGCCCGCCCACTCAACCGCCTCGGCGGACTGGCGCGACCGCGCCGCTGGGCCCGCGACCTCCTGAAGATGTTGCGCCGCGAGTCCGCCGCGACCAGCGACGACAACCCAGCGTGACCCTGGGGGGGTGACTCCCCCTCGACCCCCTCCCTCACCGGAGCGGCATAGCGCCTCGCTGTCTGTACGGGCATAGAGGTCACGGCCGGGGATCAGAACTCAGGCACCTGGAGTCGCCGACGAAGTGCCGAACCAGCCATTCGGGCCTCGTCGAAGGAGTCCCTATCAACCCAAGGCTTCTCGCCGATCATGGTCGCCAAGTAGTTGTCATTTTCGAGGTTGTAGATTCGCACGCCGTAGGCCCTATGGTCACCATAGGAGACAAGCCTTTCGGGAGTAATGGCCCACTGCGGTGGGCACAACTGCAAGATCGGTCTACGGCTGGGGTGCGAATTCGCCACCGTGAGCAGGTCCCGAAGACCGCCCAGGAAGCCTTTAACGTCTAGCTTTGCCGCTGCTGTCGCTGCCTGCACCGCGCGACCGACTCGGAACAGGACTTCTGCTGCATCCAAGTCCGCCGACCACAATATCAATTCGATCGGCGCTCCGTCGAAGTCCTCAACCGTGAACATGATGTGCTCGAAATCGCGCCCGATGTCGGGGTCGGGGTCGTAGTCGACCTGAACGAAAATTCGCCATTCCTCGGAAACGCAAACTCGGGGCCCGCGCCTTGGCGATATGAGCCCGAGTTCGTTGGCGCGCCGCATAGCCTCGTGGAAGCTCTCCCTCGTCGGCGTCTCAACCAAGGCGTCAAAGGCTGCAACGTCTTGGCGGCTCTCCTCCTGAAGTCGCGAGGAGACGGACGCAGCTACGTCATCGATGCGGCGCTCGACCTCCTGTTCGAAGGTCTCAACGCGCTCCGTCAACTCCTGAACGCTGCTCGTCGTCTCTACTCGCACCCGTTCGATACGCCGGTCAAGGCGCTGGTTGAGCAGATACACCGGCACTACGAGCAGCACGGAAGCGCCGATGTTGACCAGGACGCCTGCACTCCACTGGCCGAGACCGTCCGACGTGAGGAAGAGCGCAGCGAGCAGAGCCACGACGCTGCCGACGACGGCGAGCACTATCCACAGGTCAAGGTTCCAAGGCCGCCTCAAACGCACGGGGCAATTCTGCCCCTCCAGCGCAACCCCTCGATTGACGCCCCAGCACCAGAGAGCAACCCTCAGAGCGTCGAGGAGGCCGCACCCTGGCCCGAGGTAGCCGCCGCCTAGTTCGCCCGTCCTGGCCCGTCTCTCAGGGGGTGGACGGCCCGCCTGAGGCGTGACAACTCCCTCTAGCCTCGATCATTCACGGCTGAGGTCGCCGGTTGTGGCCCCGCGCCCATGATCGCTGTTGTTCGATGCGTTTGAGTTGAGGGCATGGTGGTGG
>NZ_JBIAFE010000026.1:0-116057 GCF_042869115.1 Micromonospora sp. NPDC007230
CGGAAGCTAAGCCCTCCAGCGCCGATGGTACTGCACTCGGGAGGGTGTGGGAGAGTAGGACACCGCCGGACAAACATTCCAGTCAGGGTCACCCGATTTCGGGTGACCCTGACTGCGTTTTCGGCGCGGGAATCGCCGTGCCGCCGGACGCCCGCCGTGAACGGTGTCCCGCAGCGCCCTGGTCAGCGGCTCTGCATACCCTCGCGCAGCTGCCGGAACAGCACGGCCGAATCGTCCACCGGACGGCCCGCGAACATCGCCATCACCACGCTGCCGTGGTCGGCCCAGCCGCAGACCGCGAAGTCACCGCCGTCGCCGCTGGTCGAACCGCACTTCATCACCCCGCCCAGGCGGCCGGCGTCCACCTCGTGCAGCCTGCTCACCTTGCCGGTCTCGTCGGCCATCAGCCCGAAGAGGGTGTCCAGGTCCCGCTCCGGCTGCCAGAGCAACGTGGTGCCGCCGAACACGAGCACCGCCCGCTTGGCGTCGGCCGGGTCGCTGTAGACGGTGCCGAAGCTCCGGTCCAGGTCGATGTCGGCGGCGAAGCCGTTGCGGAGGTAGTCCGCGGTGGTGCGGGCGCCCTCGCTGTCGTCTCGGGTCAGCCCGGCGACCTTCGCCGGCGTATCCAGCGTGGTGTCCTTCTGGGCCAGCACCCGCCAGCCGCCGACGCCGAGCGCCCCAAGACCGGCCAACCCGACGGCCAGCGCCGCGCCCAGCACGATCCGGCGCCGGCGCGAGGCGGGACGCCGTTCGGGCTCCATCGCCGGATCCCGGCGGCTCAGCTGGATCGGCTCGTCGGTCAGGTCGACCGGCTCGGACCCGTCGTCCACCGGGCGCTCGGTGAGATGTGCGTCGGACATGTCCGCCACCGTACGCGAACAAGAGGTGGCGCACGTCAGGTCTCCAGAAGCGCTCCGTAGACTTTCAGGGTGACCGAGAGACTGGATGCCCGACGCCCCGACGCCCCTGCCCTTGCCGGCCAGTACCAGCCCGGCGAGGTAGAGCAGCGACGGTACGAGCAGTGGGTAGCCGCCGGCCACTTCCGGGCGTCGGCGGAGAGCGACAAGCCGCCCTTCACCATCGTCATCCCGCCGCCGAACGTCACCGGCTCGCTGCACATGGGCCACGCGTTCGAGCACACGCTGATGGACGCCCTCACCCGCCGCAAGAAGATGCAGGGCTTCGAGGCGCTCTGGCTGCCCGGCATGGACCACGCCGGCATCGCCACCCAGAACCTGGTCGAGCGGCAGCTCGCCACGCAGGGCCTGTCCCGCCACGACCTGGGCCGGGAGAAGTTCGTCGAGCGGGTCTGGCAGTGGAAGGCGGAGTCCGGCGGCGCCATCCTGGGCCAGATGCGCCGGCTCGGCGACGCGGTCGACTGGGACCGCGAGCGCTTCACCATGGACGCGGGCCTGTCCCGGGCCGTGCAGACCATGTTCAAGAAGCTCTTCGACGCCGGGCTGATCTACCGGGCGAACCGGATCATCAACTGGTGCCCGCGCTGCCTCACTGCGCTGTCCGACATCGAGGTGGAGCACACCGACGACGAGGGTGAACTGATCTCGATCCGCTACAGCGACGAGGTCGTGGTGGCCACCACCCGGGCGGAGACCATGCTCGGCGACACCGCGGTCGCGGTGCACCCGGAGGACGAGCGCTACCGGCACCTGATCGGCACGACCGTGGCGCTGCCGCTCACCGACCGGCGGATCCCGATCGTCGCCGACGAGCACGTCGACCCCAGCTTCGGCACCGGCATGGTCAAGGTGACCCCGGCGCACGACCCGAACGACTTCGAGATCGGGCAGCGGCACGACCTGCCGGCGCTGACGATCATGGACGAGCGGGGCATCATCACCGCGCCGGGCCCGTTCCAGGGACTCGACCGGTACGAGGCCCGCCCGGCGATCGTCGCCGCGCTGCGCGAGCAGGGGCTGATCGTGGCCGAGAAGCGGCCGTACCTGCACGCGGTGGGGCACTGCTCGCGGTGCAAGACCACGGTCGAGCCGCGGCTGTCGCTGCAGTGGTTCGTCAACACCGCCCCGCTGGCCAAGGCCGCCGGCGACGCGGTCCGCGACGGCCGGGTGCGGATCGAGCCGGCCGAGCTGGCCAAGCGTTACTTCGCCTGGGTCGACAACATGCACGACTGGTGCATCTCCCGGCAGCTCTGGTGGGGCCACCGCATCCCCGTCTGGTACGGCCCGGCCGGCGAGATCGTCTGTGTCGGCCCCGACGAGGAGCCGCCAACCGGCGAGGGCTGGCGGCAGGACGAGGACGTCCTGGACACCTGGTTCTCCAGCGGCCTGTGGCCGTTCTCCACCCTCGGCTGGCCGGAGCAGACCCCTGACCTGGCGAAGTTCTACCCGACCAGCGTGCTGGTCACCGGGTACGACATCCTCTTCTTCTGGGTCGCCCGGATGATGATGTTCGGCCTGTACGCGATGGACGGCGTGCAGCCCTTCGACGTCGTCGCGCTGCACGGCATGGTCCGCGACGAGCACGGCAAGAAGATGTCCAAGTCGTTCGGGAACGTGGTCGACCCGCTGGACTGGATCGACCGGTTCGGCGCCGACGCCACCCGGTTCACCCTGGCCCGGGGCGCCAATCCGGGTCAGGACGTGCCGGTCAGCGAGGAGTGGTGCCAGGGCTCCCGCAACTTCTGCAACAAGCTCTGGAACGCCACCCGGTTCGCCCTGCTGAACGGCGCACACACCGAGGGGCCGCTGCCGGCGGCGAGCGGGCTGTCGACGGTCGACCGGTGGATCCTGTCCCGCCTGGCGCACGTGACCGCCGAGGTGGACGAGCAGTTCGAGGCGTACGAGTTCGCCAAGGTGTGCGACCTGCTCTACCACTTCGCCTGGGACGACGTCTGCGACTGGTACGTGGAGCTCAGCAAGCCGGTGCTCGCCGAGGGCGGGCCGGCGGCCGACGCCACCCGCCGGGTGCTCGGGCACGTGCTGGACCAGCTGCTGCGCCTGCTGCACCCGGTGATCCCGTTCGTCACCGACGAGCTGTGGAGCGCGCTGACCGGCGGGGAGACGGTGCTCACCGCGACCTGGCCGGTGGCCGACCGTACCGGAGTCGACGACGCCGCGGAGAGCGAGGTCGGTACCCTGCAGCGGGTGGTGACCGAGATCCGGCGGTTCCGCTCCGACCAGGGGCTGCGCCCGACGCAGCGGGTGGCGGCCCGGCTCGACGGCCTCGGGCCGGCGGGCCTTGCCGCGCACGAGCCGCTGATGCGGTCGCTGGTGCGGCTGGACGCCCCCGGCGACGAATTCCAGGCCAGCGCCACCCTCGCCATGCCCGGCGAGGTGAGTGTCGCGCTGGACACCCGGGGCTCGATCGACGTGGCCGCCGAGCGGGCGCGGCTCACCAAGGACCGGGCGGCCGCCGAGAAGGAGGTCGCCCAGGCGCGGGCGAAGCTGGACAACCCGGCGTTCGTCGGCAAGGCGCCCGAGCCCGTGGTCGCCAAGATCCGTGAGCGGCTCGCGGTGGCCGAGGCGGACCTGGTCCGGATCGACGCCGCGCTGGAGGCGCTTCCCTCGTGACCGACCGTACCGAATTCGCCGCGGTGGAAGCCGCGCTCGGCGAGCGCGGCTTCACCCGCATGCATTTCGAGCTGGAGAAGATCGAGAGCCTGCTCGACCTGCTCGGCAGCCCGCAGCGGGCGTACCCGTCGATCCACCTGACGGGCACGAACGGCAAGACCTCGACGGCCCGGATGATCGACTCGCTGCTGCGGGCGTTCGGGCTGCACACCGGCCGCTACACCAGCCCGCACCTGGAGACCGTCCGGGAGCGGATCAGCCTGGACGGGGAGCCGGTCAGCGAGGAGCGGTTCGTCGCCACGTACCGGGAGGTGGCGCCGCTGGCCGAGCTGGTCGACCAGCGCGCCGCCGAGCCGCTGACCTACTTCGACATGACCACGGCGCTGGCGTTCGCCACGTTCGCCGACGCGCCGGTCGACGTCGCGGTGGTGGAGGTGGGGCTCGGCGGCGCCGAGGACTCGACCAACGTGATCCAGGCCGGGGTCGCGGTGATCACCCCGATCGGGCTGGACCACACCGAGTGGCTCGGCGACACCGTCGAGGACATCGCGCTGCACAAGGCGGGCATCATCCACAAGGGGGCCACCGTGATCGCGGCGGCGCAGGAGGAGGAGGCCGCCCGGCCGATCCTGGAGCGCTGCGCCGAGGTCGGCGCGACCGTCGCCCGTGAGGGCGCCGAGTTCGGCGTGCTCCGCCGGGCGGTGGCGGTCGGCGGCCAGGTGCTCACCATCCAGGGCCTCGGCGGGGTGTACGAGGAGATCTTCATCCCGCTGCACGGCGCGCACCAGGCACAGAACGCGGCCGTGGCGCTCGCCGCGGTCGAGGCGTTCCTCGGCGCGGGCGCCAAGCGGCAGCTCGACATCGAGGCCGTCCGGGAGGGCTTCGCCTCGGCCACCTCGCCGGGACGGCTGGAGAAGGTGCGTACCGCCCCGACGATCCTGCTCGACGGCGCGCACAACCCGCACGGGATGGCCGCCACGGTCACCGCGCTGCAGGAGGAGTTCGCGTTCAGCAAGCTGGTCGGCGTGCTCGCCGTGCTCGGCGACAAGGACGTGGCCAGCCTGCTGGAACTGCTGGAGCCGGTGCTCGACTCGCTCGTGGTCACCCGCAACAGCTCGCCCCGGGCCATGCCCGCCGACGCGTTGGCCGCGCTGGCCCGGGAGGTCTTCGGACCGGACCGGGTGCAGGTCGCCGAGGAGATGCCGGACGCCATCGAGTCGGCCGTCGCCGAGGCCGAGTCCGACGTACCGGGCGAGCTGGCCGGGGTCGGCGTGCTGATCACGGGATCGGTGGTGACCGTGGCCGACGCCCGCCGGCTGCTCAAGCGATGACCGGCCCGGTGGAGGAGCGCCCCGGCGCCGAGGACCACCCGGCCAGGCCTGCCCCGTCCTCGCCCGGTCCGGGTGACGGCGAGCCGGGCCCGGGGGAGCGGCGGTCCGGGTTGCGGAACCCGGACAAGGCCGTCCGCGGGCTCGGCGCGGGGACGCTGGCGCTGGAGGCGTTGGTGCTGCTGCTGGCCATCCAGCCGATCCGGGTGGTCGGCGGGCACCTCGGCGGCACCGCGGTCGGGGTGATCGTGGCGCTGGCGGTGGCCTGCGTGGTGCTGGCCGGACAGATGAAACGGTCGTGGGCCTGGCACGCCGGGACCGTGCTCCAGGGGTTGCTGATGCTGTCCGGGCTGCTGCACTGGTCGCTGCTCGTGCTGGGGGTCATCTTCGCCCTGGTCTGGGCGTACGCCCTGCACGTGCGGCGGGTCGTCCTCGGCTGAGCGCCCCGGCCGGACCCCGCTCGGCGCGACTCAGGCGTCGGCGAGGGTGCGCCACTGGGTGAGGGCGACGCCGTGGCCGTCCGGGTCGCGGAAGGCCGCCGCCCACACCTCCAGCTTCGTGCCCCGGTTGACCACCCGTGGGGCGTACGTGAAGCGCACGCCGGACCCGCGCAGCCGCTCGTACGCGGCCTGGATGTCGTCGACCTCCAGGTTGACGTGGACCAGCCGGCGGCTGATCGGCGCGGCCCCGCTCACCTGGCGCAGCACCAGGCGGGTCGCCCCGGAGGAGAGGACCGCGTTGCCGGTGCCGCGGTCGAGCTCCTCGAAGCCGAGGCGTCGGTAGAAGTCCAGCGACCGGTCCAGGTCGGTGACGAGCAGGGTGATCCCGACCCCGCTGATCGGGGTGGCCAGCTCGGCCGGCTCGTCCCCGGCCGGGCCGAAGATGGCCTCGTCCAGCTCCTCCGGGGTGGGCGGCACCTCGGCGGCCGGCTCGTCCAGCGGGACGTCGATCGGGTCGACCGGCACGGTGTCGAACCGCTCATCGGCCGGCGTGCGCGGGGCCGGGGTGGCCCGGCGCGGCAGCGGGCCGCCGGCCGTCGGCTCGACGAGTTGGCCTTCTAGCACCACCGGGCCGCCCGGGCGCTGCTGCACCACCACCGGCTCGCGCGGCTCCGGCGGCGCCGTGACGTCGTCGAGGACCGGGTCCGGCGCGGGCGGGAAGTCATCCCGGAAGTCCTCCTCCGGGCGGTCCGCCCACGGCGGGGCCTCCTGCGCGATCAGCACCTCGTCGACCGGGTCGGGACCGGCGTACTCGGGCGGGAGGTCGGCGACCGCGGCGGCCGTCTCGGCGTGGGTGGGCACCTCGTCCCACAGCACGCGGACGTGTCGCTGGTCGTCGAGGGCGACGCGGACCGGCAGGGCCTGGCCCAGGGAGGGCCACTTGGCGACCGGGACCCGCGGCTCGATGATCTTCTTGGACCGGGGTGGCAGCCCGGGCGCGTCGATCACCAGCTGGAGCTCGCAGCGGCCGAACGCGTACTGGGTGGGCGGCTCGGAGGCGCTGTGCACGTGGCCCAGGCCGACCACCCAGGTGCGCCCGCCACCACGGACGGTGGCCAGGGCGATCGCCAGCACGAGCAGCGCGATGCCGAGCGCCACGATCGCCCAGCTCGTCATGCCCAGACCGAACAGCACGATGAAGGTCGCCACGGTGCCCAGCACCGCGCCGATCAGCTTGCGCACCGGCGCGATGGGTCGGTTCCCGCCATTCGCCACAGTGGACCTCCCGGGGTCTAGGGCCAGGCTAGGCCGTGTCGGCGACCGGGGGAAAGAGCGGCCGCCGCGTCGGTGCCGGGACCGGGTCGCTACGCTGACCGTACCCAGCCCGACCCGCTTCCGCGCACAGGAGGAACCCAGCGTGTCCAGCAGCAGCCCGGACGAGCGCACGCTCGTACTGATCAAGCCGGACGCGGTGCGCCGCGGTCTGGTGGGCGAGATCCTCGGCCGTTTCGAGCGCAAGGGCCTGCGGATCGACGCGTTGGTCTCCCGGACGATGGACGGCGACTTTGCCGACCAGCACTACGCCGAGCACGTGGACAAGCCGTTCTACCCGCCGCTGAAGACGTTCATGACCGGTGGTCCGCTGGTGGCCCTGGTGCTCTCCGGCGACCAGGTGATCGAGGTGGTGCGCGGGATGATCGGCAGCACGGACGGCCGCAAGGCCGCCGCCGGCACCATCCGCGGCGACTTCTCCCTCTCCAACCGGGAGAACCTGGTGCACGCCTCCGACTCGGTCGACAGCGCCAAGCGGGAGATCGCCCTCTGGTTCCCCGAGCTGGGCTGACGTCCTCGCCGACGGCCCTCGTCCCCGCTGGGACGGGGGCCGTCGCGTGTGTTCAGCCGGGGACGCGGGTCAGCTTGTCGGGGTTGCCGACCAGGTAGACGCCGGTGATCCGGCCGTCGGCGGCGGCCACCGCGAGCGTGTAGCGGGTCCCGGCCGGCCAGCGCAGCAGCAGCGCCGGCGCGCCGTTCAGCTCGGCCGGCGTCGTCCGGATGCCGGGGGCGCGATCGCGGGCGTAGATGCCGGCGAAGAAGCGGGCGATCCGGTCCGCGCCGTGTACCGGGTTGCGCGCCGCGCGGACCCGGCCGCCACCGTCGGACCAGGCGGTGGCGTCGGCGGCGACGAGGTCGGTCAGGCGGGCCAGGTCGCCGTCGCGCGCCGCGGCGAGGAACGCCTCCAGCAGCCGCCGCTGCTCGGCCGCGCCCGCGGTGAACCGGCGCCGGTCGTCGGCGATCCGCGCCACGGCCCGGTGGTGCAGTTGCCGGCAGTCCGCGGCCGACCGGCCGAGCAGGTCGGCGATCTCGGCGTACGGCAGAGCGAACGCGGTGTGCAGCACGTACACCGCCCGCTCCGGCGGGGTGAGCCGCTCCAGCAGGTGCAGCAGCGCGGTGGAGAGGGTGTCCCGCAGTTCGACGGTGTCCAGCGGCCCGAACGGCGACGGTGCGGTCGGCACCGGCTCGGGCAGCCACGGACCGACGTACGTCTCCCGGGCCGCCTGCCGGGCGCGTAGCCGGTCCAGCGCCAGCCGGGTCACCACCCGGGACAGGTAGCGGCGCGGCTCGGCGACCGACTCCCGGTCGACGTCCAGCCAGCGCAGGTACGTCTCCTGCAGCACGTCCTCGGCGTCGTGCAGGCTGCCGAGCAGCCGGTACGCCAGCCCGAGCAGCATCGGCCGGTGCGCGGTGAGCGCACCGGCCGCCTCCGCCGCCCCGGTCGTGGTCACACCTCGAGCGGGGGTTCGTTCCGGGTGCTCACCGAGATTCGGTTCCACACGTTGATTGTGGCGATCGCGACGAGCAGGTCGGCCAGTTCCTTCTCCGACCAGACCTTCGCGGCGGCGTCCCACACGTCGTCCGGCACGCCGTGCTCGCCGAGCCGGGTGACCGCGTCGGTCAGCGCCAGCGCGGTCCGCTCCCGCTCGTCGAAGAACGGCGCGTCCCGCCACGCGGCGACCGCGAACAGCCGCCGGCTGGACTCGCCGGCGGCGAGCGCGTCGCGGCTGTGCATGTCGACGCAGTACGCGCAGCCGTTGAGCATCGACGCCCGCAGCTTCACCAGTTCCAGCACGGTGTGGTCCAGGTTCTCCCGGACGTACTTCTCCAGCCCGAGCACCGCCTGGTACGCCCCCGGCGCCACCGCTGGCATGTTGATCCGACTCATCCCGGCCTCCTCGTGTCGTCGATTCGCCTACCCGACGGATACGGCGCCGGCCGGCGTGACGACGCGGCCCTGTGACGCTGCTCATGCGAGCTGCGCCGGGCCGGCTGACCCTCGTCGATCATGAGGTTGGCGGCGGTGACGATCTCGGGATCCGCCGCCAACCTCATGATCACTGGGGGTGGGGTGATACTCGGGGGCGGAGCGGCCGCGGGGTCGAGTACGCTTGTCGGGACACAGGCGACGACCCGGCCATCACCGGCGAGCCTCCGGAAGAACGGCCGGGTGACCGGCCCAGTAGAACCGGACGGGACCGGCCCGTCACAGCCGGCCAACGAGCGGGCGGTCGCACCTTGACCGCCAAGCGGGGTGGTACCGCGGGCCTTGCCCGGCACGCCGGTGACGGCGTATCGGAAGGGTTCGTCCTCGCAGACCACACGACGAGTGAGCTGCTGAGGAGAGCGACCCCCGATGGCCTATCCGTTGCACGACCCGACCGCCGCCGGTGTCCCGGCGAGCCCGGACCTGCCCGCGGTGGAGCGCCGGGTCCTGGAGCACTGGACGGCCGACAAGACCTTCGAGGCCTCCGTCGAGGCAAGGCCGGCCTCCGGCCGGCAATCGGAAACGGCGGCGGGCTCCGCCGGCGGCGGCGGAGCCGCCGACAACGAGTACGTCTTCTACGACGGCCCGCCGTTCGCCAACGGCCTGCCGCACTACGGCCACCTCTTCACCGGGTACGTCAAGGACGTGGTGCCGCGCTACCAGACCATGCGCGGCCGCCGGGTGGAGCGGCGCTTCGGCTGGGACTGCCACGGCCTGCCGGCCGAGGTGGTGGCCGAGAAGCAGCTCGGCATCACCAGCAAGGCCGAGATCCTCGACCTGGGCGTGGCCCGGTTCAACGAGGCGTGCCGCACCTCGGTGCTGGAGTTCACCCAGGACTGGGAGCGGTACGTCACCCGGCAGGCCCGTTGGGTGGACTTCGCCAACGACTACAAGACGCTCGACCTGGACTACATGGAGAGCGTCATGTGGGCCTTCAAGACCCTGCACGACAAGGGTCTGGTCTACGAGGGCTTCCGGGTGCTGGCGTACTGCTGGCGGTGCGAGACGCCGCTGTCGAACACCGAGACCCGGATGGACGACGTCTACAAGGACCGGCACGACCCGACCGTGTCGGTGTGGTTCGAGCTGACCCCCGACGAGGGCGCGCCGGAGTTGCTGCGCGGCCCGGTCCGGGTGGGCGTCTGGACCACCACGCCGTGGACCCTCCCGTCGAACCTGGCGCTCGCCGTCGGCCCCGACATCGAGTACGCGGTGCTGGAGCGCGACGGCGCGCGGTACGTCGTCGGCGCCGCCCGGCTCGGCGCGTACGCCAAGGAGCTGGAGGGGTACGCGCAGGTCGGCACGGTGTCCGGCCGCGATCTGGTCGGGCGCCGCTACGTGCCGCTCTACGACTTCCTGGTCGAGCAGGCCGGGCCGAACGCGTACCAGGTGCTCGGCGCGGAGTTCGTCACGACCGAGGACGGCACCGGGATCGTCCACCTGGCCCCGGCCTTCGGTGAGGACGACCAGAACGTCTGCAACGCGGCCGGCATCCCGACCGTCGTCACCGTGGACGACCACACCCGGTTCACCGCGCTGGTCCCGCCGTACCAGGGCGAGCAGGTCTTCGACGTGAACAAGTCGGTGATCCGGGAGCTGAAGGAACGGGGGGTGCTGCTCCGGCAGGACACCTACACCCACTCGTACCCGCACTGCTGGCGCTGCGACACCCCGCTGGTCTACAAGGCGGTGTCGTCCTGGTTCGTGGCGGTGACCCAGTTCAAGGACCGGATGGTCGAGCTCAACCAGCAGATCAACTGGACGCCGGGGCACATCAAGGACGGCTCGTTCGGCAAGTGGCTGGCCAACGCCCGCGACTGGTCGATCAGCCGGAACCGGTTCTGGGGCTCGCCGATCCCGGTGTGGAAGTCCGACGACCCGAACTACCCGCGGGTGGACGTGTACGGCTCGCTGGCCGACCTCGAGCGGGACTTCGGCGTACGCCTGACCGACCTGCACCGGCCGGCGGTGGACGACCTGGTCCGCCCCAACCCGGACGACCCTACCGGTGCGTCGATGATGCGCCGGGTGCCGGAGGTGCTGGACTGCTGGTTCGAGTCCGGCTCGATGCCGTTCGCCCAGGTGCACTACCCGTTCGAGAACCGCGAGTGGTTCGAGCACCACTACCCGGGCGACTTCATCGTGGAATACATCGGGCAGACCCGCGGCTGGTTCTACACCATGCACGTGCTGGCCACCGCGCTGTTCGACCGGCCGGCGTTCCGCAACTGCCTCAGCCATGGCATCCTGCTCGGCTCGGACGGGCGCAAGATGTCCAAGAGCCTGCGCAACTACCCGGACGTGTACCACGTCTTCGACTCGTACGGGTCGGACGCGATGCGCTGGATGCTGATGTCCTCGCCGGTGCTGCGCGGCGGCGACATGTCGGTCACCGAGGCCGGCATCCGGGACGCGGTACGCCAGGTGCTGCTGCCGTTGTGGAACGTCTGGTACTTCTTCTCGCTCTACGCGAACGCGGAGGGCTACCAGGCGAAGCGGCGGGTGGATTCCACCCACCTGCTCGACCGGTACGTGCTGGCGAAGACGAACGAGCTGGTGTCGACGGTCCAGACGCAGATGGACGCGTACGACATCTCCGGCGCGTGCGCCACCGTCCGGTCCTACCTGGACGCGCTGACCAACTGGTACGTGCGTCGCTCGCGGGACCGGTTCTGGTCCGGTGACGCGGAGGCGTTCGACACGCTGTGGACGGTGCTGGAGACGCTCTGCCGGGTGGTGGCGCCGCTGGCGCCGCTGACCGCCGAGGAGATCTGGCGCGGCCTCACCGGCGAGCGGTCGGTGCACCTGACCGACTGGCCGGCGGCGGCCGAGTTCCCGGCCGACCACGAGCTGGTGACCGCGATGGACGCCACCCGGGCGGTCGCCTCGGCGACCCTGTCGCTGCGCAAGGCCAAGGGGCTGCGGGTGCGGCTGCCGCTGTCGAAGCTGACCGTGGCCTCGTCGCGGGCGGACCAGTTGCGGCCGTTCGCCGACCTGGTCGCCGACGAGGTGAACGTCAAGCAGGTGCAGTTCACCGACGAGGTGTCCGCGTACTGCCAGCAGGTGCTGACGGTGGTGCCCCGCGCGCTCGGCCCGCGGGTCGGCAAGGCGGTCCAGCAGGTGATCAAGGCGGTCAAGGCGGGGGAGTGGGAACTGGTCGACGCCACCCCGGTCGCCGCCGGGGTCACCCTCGCCGAGGGCGAGTACGAGCTGCGCCTGGTCGCCGCCGACGCCGAGCACTCCGCGCCGCTGCCCGGCGGCGAGGGCGTGGTCGTGCTGGACACCGAGGTCACCCCGGAGCTGGCCGCCGAGGGGCTGGCCCGGGACGTGGTCCGGGTCGTCCAGCAGGCTCGCCGGGACGCCGACCTGGACGTCTCGGACCGGATCGTGGTGGCGCTGTCGGCGTCCGACGAGGTGCGCGCGGCGGTGTCCGCGTACACCGACTTCGTTGCCCGGGAGGTGCTGGCCGACACGGTCGACTTCGCCGAGGGGGTCGAGGGCTTCGCCGGCGAGGTCGGCGAGGGCGAGCGGGTGACGGTCGCCGTGCGGCGGGTATGACCTGCTGAGGGTGGTGGTCCGGCGGGCTGAGATCCGGCGGACCACCACCCGGGCGGCCGGCCACCCGAGAGGGCCGGCATGGGGCCGTCCGCTACCGTGACACCGCCTGTCCCGTACGACCGCCGGAGGACCCGTGCCCCTGCTCTACACCATCGGCAAGCTCGCCGTGGCGCCCACGATCCGGTTGGCCTTCCGTCCAACCGTCGAAGGGCTGGAGCACATCCCGGCGACCGGTGGCGCCATCTTCGCGGGCAACCACCTGTCGGTTGCCGACGAGCTGCTCCTCGGCACGGTGGTGCCGCGGCACCTGGCCTTCTGGGCGAAGTCGGAGTACTTCAAGGGCACCGGCGTGAAGGGTGCGTTCTCCAAGTTCGTGCTCACCGGGCTGGGCGCCATCCCGGTGGAGCGGGCCGGCGGCCGGGCGGCGCTGTCCGCGTTCGACGCCGCCATCCCGGTGCTCAAGGCCGGTGACCTGGTCGCCGTCTACCCGGAGGGGACCCGCTCCCCGGACGGTCGGCTCTACCGGGGCCGCACCGGCGCCGCCCGGCTGGCGGTGGCGGCCGGCGTGCCGATCATCCCGGTCGGCGTGACCGGCACCGACAAGGCGCAGCCCATCGGCACGCGGGTGCCCCGGCCCGGCCGGGCCGAGATCGCCATCCGGTTCGGCAAGCCGCTGGACGTCACCGGCCGGTCGGACGACCGGACCTCGCTGCGCGCCATCACCGACGAGCTGATGAGCGAGATCCAGAAGCTCACCGGCCAGGAGTACGTGCCCCGCTACGCCCCGCCCCGCGCCCAGCCGGCGGTCAGCGGCGAGCCGCCGACCGCCTGAGCCGTCCGGCGGGGCCGTCACGGCGGGTCGTTGCCGCGGCGCTTCTCCTGAACGACCACGGCGGCCAGGTCGCTGAGGCCTTCCAACTGCTTGATGGTCCGGGCCAGCCGGGCGTTGGCCGGGATCCGGGGGCGGTTGGTGGACAGGAACGCCCAGTAGCCGGCGGTGAACGGGCATGCATTCTCGCCGAGCCGCTCACTCGGGTCGTAGCGGCAGCCGCCGCAGTAGTCGCTCGTCCGGTTGAGGTACGCGCCCCCGGCGACGTACGGCTTGGTGGTCATCCGGCCCAGGTCGGCGTACTGGCTCAGGCCGATCACGTTGCCGGTCATCACCCACTCGTAGCCGTCCACGAACCGGGTGTGGAACCACTCGGCCAGCTCCGCCGGGCGCCAGCCGCGCTGCAGGGCGTAGTTGCCGAGCACCATCAGCCGGGGGAGGTGATCCGCCCAGCCGCGGTCGCGGACGCCGGTGAGCACGTCGGACAGGCAGTGCGCGTCGACCACGTCGGCGTCCAGCTCGTTCCACCAGGCCGGCAGCGACCGCCGCGTGGCCAGCTCGTGGCGGTTGCGCCGGGCCGGCTCGAAATACCAGTACATGTGCCAGACGTAGTCCCGCCAGCCCATGATCTGCCGGACGAAGCCCTCCACGCCGGCCAGCGGCGCGCCCTCCGTGCGGTACGCCTGCTCGGCACCCCGGACCGCCTCCATCGGGTCCAGCAGGCCGAGGTTGAACGCGGCGGACAGCACGCTGTGCGCCTGCCAGGGGTCGCCGGCGAGCATCGCGTCCTCGTACCGGCCGAACGCGGCGAGCCGGTGCCGGAGGAAGTGCCGCAGCCGGGCCTCCGCCTCCTTCGCGGTGGCCGGGAAGTGGCGGGGACCGTCCCGGCCGACGAACCGGATGCCCTCCCGCTCCCAGCGGTCCAGGTCGGCCCGGACCTCCGCGTCGATGTCGTCCTCCCTCGGTCTCGGCGGAGCCGGTACGCCCAGCGCGCCGCCCTTCGGCGGCGGCTCGCGGTGCTCCGGGTCCAGGCTCCACCGGCCGCCCACCGGGTCGCCGCCGGTCATGAGCACCCCGTGCCGCTCCCGGGCGAAGCGGTAGAACGCCTCCATCCGCAACGCGCCCCGGCGGCCGTCGGCCCAGTCGGCGAAGTCCGCCAGGCTGGTCACGTAACCCCGGGCCGGCAGCACCGTGACCCGGTCCAGGTTGCGGACGAACCCCAGCGCCCGACGGGAGGTCGGGTGGCACACCTCCAGCGGCTCGCGGACCTTGCTGAGCGCCTGCCCGTACGTCTCGGCCCGCAGGAAGATCGCCTGGTCACCCAGCTCGGCGGCCCGGTGCCGCAGCGCGGAGAGGATCAGATGGGCCTTCTGCCGGTGGTAGACGCGACGCCGGAAGACCGCCTTCGACTCGATCAGCAGGACGGGTTGCTTCCGGTCGTCGAGGAAGTGCGGCCCCAGCTGATCGGCGAAGAGCCAACGGCGCGACATGTCGCGATTGTGAGTCAATCACCCATTGTGAGCGGCGCGACGCGAGGAGCTTTATGTGATCGATACCTTGCGCAGCGTGAGACTCACTGCTTCGGGGTCACCACCTGCTGTCGTAGGTCGTTCAGCAGGCGGCCGCTGTCGTCCACGGAGAGCCGGGTGAAGACACCGGTGGTCAGGCTGCCGTGATCGACCGAGGTGCACACCACCACCGCGTCGCCGTCCGACCGGCCGACCGCGCAGCGCTCGTACCGGCCCCGGACACCGGTCTCCACCGTCACGGCGTCGCCCAGCGCGTACCGGTCCCGGAGGCGGTCGATCTCGGCGTCGGCGTCCGCCTCGGGGCTCAGCCGGAACCCGGTGCCGCCGAAGAGGGTCACCCGCTTGCCGTCCTTGTTGGTGTAGATCCCGGCGAACGTGTCCTCGGCGAGCAGGTGCGCCTGGCGTACCTGGGTCTCCAACTCGGCCGCGTCGGCCTGGCTGCGCTGGTCCTGCCGCAGCCGCAGGTCCCTGATCTGGTCCGGCAGGGCCGCGCTGGCCGGGTACTGGGTGCGGAGCGGCTGGGCCCACCAGAGGGGCAGGCCGCAACAGCAGGCGACGGTCAGCAGCAGCACCCAGGGCCAGCGGCGCCGGCGGCGGACCGGGACGGGCACGTACCCCTTGGGTGGTTGGAATCCGGGCGGCGGCGCGGCCGGCGGTGCGGCCGGGCGGCGGCGCTGCTTCGGCGGCGCGGGCCGGGGCGGCGACACCGGGGCCGGCGACGGCGACACCGGGCGGGCGGCGACCGGCGGCAGCGGGATGACCGGCGGGCGGGCCTGCGGGTACGGGGCGTGCGGGTGCGCGACCGGTGGGTACGGGGCGTGCGGGTGGGCGACCGGCGGCGCCGGACTGGCCGGCGGCGCGGCCGGATAGGGCAGGGTGTGGGCCGGCGGCGGGTAGGACAGGGTCGGCGGCAGCGCCGGGAAGTCGGCCGAGTGCAGGTCCCAGCCGGTGGTGTCGACACCCTCCCAGGGGTCCACCGGGACCAGGTGTTCGGGCGAGTCCACCGGCGGCGGCGGGGTGGGCTCGGCGGACTCGCCCCAGGACCGCCTGCGCGGCGGCGGGGCCGGCACCGGCGCGGACCCGCTCCACCGGGGCGCGGGCGGCTCGGCGCGGGTCTCCATCCGGGTCGGGTCCGGTCGGTCCGCCTCCCGCGCCGGGTCGGGGCGGTCCGTCTGCCGCGTGGCGTCGAGGCGGCCGGGGACCGCTGCCGAGCCGGCCGGCCGGTTCGCAGTGGCCGGGCGGGGCGGTACGGCGGCCGAGCCACGCGCCGGGGAGACCGGCGCGTCGGCCGGCGGCGCCGGTGCGTCCTCGGCGCCCGCCGACGCGTCCTCGCTGCTCGTCGGCGCCCCGGCGGCCCGGTCGTCGGTGTCCGGGTCGCTCGACGCGGGCCCGTGCGGGTCGGCCGGCGCCGGTTCGTCGGTGGCCGGTGCCGGTTCATGGGAAGCTGCCGGCGGCATTCCTGGCCCCGGCTCGGACCGGTCGCCGACCGGGCCGGTCGTGGCCGGTTCGTTGGTGGCCGCCGGGGTGGCGGTCGGTGCCGGTTCGCGGGGGGCCGCGGGCGGCTCGCCGGGCCCCGGCTCGGCAGGATCGCCGGCCGGGCCGGTCGGTGCCGGTTCGCCGGTGGTCGTGGCCGGGTCGGTCGGGGCCGGTTCGTCGGTGGCCGGGGGCGGCTCGTCGGCGGGCGTGCCGCCGTCCGGTGCCGGCGCCGGCGGCGCGACCGGATCGGTGGCCGGGGTGGCCGCCGGTACGGGGGCTCGGCTCGGCCCGTCGGTGCCCGGATCCCCGCCGGTGGCCGGGGTGCTCCCGTCGGCCGGCCGGTCGGTGCCCGGCTGCGGCTCCGGCATCGCGGCTGTCTCCTCTCGCGCCGGTTGCGAGGCTAGTACCGGCGTGCCACCGCCGACGAATCCGCTCGTCAGCCCGTCCCGTCGCCGATCTCGGACGGCTGCCGTGCGCTGCGGACGGGACGTATCCAAGATCCAGAAGAGCCGAGCGGTGGGCTGCTGTGGTGCGCCGTGGTGTCCGGTGGCCCACCGCGTACCCTTGGGCATCATGAGTGCCCCGTCCACGGCGCCGCGTCCCGTCGCGGCTCATTCCGTTTGGCCCCGGCTGGAGCCGCTGCTGCCGCAGGTGACCAAGCCCATCCAGTACGTCGGTGGCGAGCTGGGTGCGGTGATCAAGGACTGGGACGCCGCGGTCGTCCGGTGGGCGCTGATGTACCCGGACGCGTACGAGGTGGGCCTGCCCAACCAGGGCGTGCAGATCCTCTACGAGGTGCTCAACGAGCTGCCCGACGTGCTCGCCGAGCGGACGTACGCGGTCTGGCCGGACCTGGAGAAGCTGATGCGCGCCCACGGCGTGCCGCAGTTCACCGTTGACGCGCACCGCTCGGTGCGCGACTTCGACGTGTTCGGCGTCTCCTTCGCCACCGAGCTGGGCTACACCAACCTGCTCACCGCGATCGACCTGGCCGGCATCCCGCTGCTCGCCGCCGACCGCACCGACACCGACCCGGTGATCGTGGCCGGCGGGCACGCCGCGTTCAACCCGGAGCCGATCGCCGACTTCGTCGACGCCGCCGTGCTCGGCGACGGTGAGGAGGCGGTGCTGGAGATCACCGGCATCGTCCGGGAGTGGAAGGCCGAGGGCTGCCCGGGCGGGCGGGACGAGCTGCTGCTGCGGCTGGCCCGCACCGAGAGCGTCTACGTGCCGCGCTTCTACGACGTGGACTACCTGCCCGACGGCCGGATCCAGCGGGTCGTGCCGAACCGCCCCGACGTGCCGTTCCGGGTGCACAAGCGCACGACCATGGACCTGGACGCCTGGCCGTACCCGAAGAAGCCGCTGGTCCCGCTCGCCGAGACGGTCCACGAGCGGTACGCGGTGGAGATCTTCCGGGGTTGCACCCGCGGCTGCCGGTTCTGCCAGGCCGGCATGATCACCCGCCCGGTGCGGGAGCGCTCGATCACCACGGTCGGCCAGATGGTGCAGCAGGGGCTGGAGTTCTCCGGCTTCCACGAGGTGGGCCTGCTGTCGCTGTCGTCGGCCGACCACTCCGAGATCGGCGACATGTGCTCCGGCCTCGCCCAGCAGTACGAGGGCACCAACGTCTCGCTGTCGCTGCCCTCGACGCGGGTGGACGCGTTCAACATCGACCTGGCGCAGGAGCTGTCCCGCAACGGCCGGCGTACCGGGCTGACCTTCGCCCCCGAGGGCGGGTCGGAGCGGATCCGCAAGGTGATCAACAAGATGGTGTCGGAGGACGACCTCATCCGCACCGTGGTCACCGCGTACACCAACGGCTGGCGGCAGGTGAAGCTCTACTTCATGTGCGGCCTGCCGACGGAGACCGACGAGGACGTGCTGCAGATCGCCCGGATGGCCCACGAGGTGATCAAGGCCGGCCGGGCGGCGACCGGGTCCAAGGACATCCGGTGCACGGTCTCCATCGGCGGGTTCGTGCCGAAGCCGCACACCCCGTTCCAGTGGGCGGCGATGGAGCGGCCGGAGGTCATCGACGCCCGGCTCAAGCTGCTCAAGCAGGCGATCAACGCCGACCGTTCGCTGGGCCGGGCGATCGGCTTCCGCTACCACGACGGCGAGCCGTCGCTGATCGAGGGCCTGCTGTCCCGAGGTGACCGCCGGGTCGGCGCGGTGATCCGCAAGGTCTGGGCGGACGGCGGCCGGTTCGACGGCTGGAGCGAGCACTTCTCCTACCAGCGGTGGGTGGACGCCGCCGCCGAGGTGCTGCCGGCCTTCGGGGTGGACCTCGACTGGTACACCACCCGGGAGCGCGACGAACTGGAGGTCCTGCCCTGGGACCACCTGGACTCGGGCCTGGACAAGGACTGGCTCTGGCAGGACTGGCAGGACGCCCTGTCCGAGTACGAGCAGGACGACTGCCGGTGGACCCCGTGCTTCGACTGCGGGGTCTGCCCGGCCATGGACACCGAGATCCAGATCGGCCCGACCGGCCGAAAGCTGCTGCCGCTGACCCCGGTCAACGGCCTGAAGCTGCCCACCGGCGCCCCGCAGTAGCGCCGCCGACGCGTCCGGAGCGCCGGGACCTCACCAAGGTCCCGGCGCTCCGCCGTTTCCGGCACCGGTCAGCAGGCCCGTCGCCGGCGATCCCATCTGGTGCCGTGACCCCGGGGTGGGGGTGCCTGGATTGGCGGCGACTCGATACGCTGCGTCCGACATGGACCGATCGGCGGGTCGGCAACGGGGAGGACAGCAACATGGGTGACATCAGGCCGCCGGCCACCGGCGACCTCCACGTCAGTGTCGAGGACCTGGACGCCGCGGCGGAGTACGTCGAGCGCTTGAAGCAGTACGTCGACGACACCATCGGCTACGAGATGGAGCGCATCAAGGAGCGGATGAAGGGCGACAGCAACAACGCCCAGACCGTCCCGAACGGCACCCCCTTCGGCGCGTACGAGGACGCTCGCATGCAGTGGCAGGCCCTGACCAGGTCGACGGCCAACATGGAGCTCCATCTCAAGGCGATCTCCAACAAGCTGGCCGGGCTCAAGAAGGGCACCGAGGACATCGCCAAGGCGTTCCGGGACGCCGAGGCGCGCAACGCGGCCAACGGCAAGGAGATCGAGCGGATGCTGGAGTCCGCCACGCCGCCGCCCGCGCCCGGCGGCACGCCCACCACCTACCCGTACACGGCCTGAGGGGAACGGTCATGGCAGGAGGAACCTGGGAGCGCTGCGTCCGCGAGGTGACGCTGTCCGCGGACCCGGAGACGGTCGGCTCGGTGAGCGTGGGGTGGAACAACCTCTCCACGGCGCTGGGCCACCTGCGGGACTCGCTGGTCGGGCGGTCGTTCGTCGGCCCGATCGCGCCGGGCACCGAACGCCCGCACGTCGACGGTCTGCCCGCGATGCTCGCGGGTTGGAAGGGCAGCGGGGGTGACGCCTACCGGGAGCACCTGGGTGACATCGGCAAGGACATCGAGAAGCTGATCACCGACGCGAGCAACGTCAGCGGCGCGCTGTCCCGGATCGAGGGCGACATCCGCAAGTCGGTCGCCAGCATCCCGATCCCGCTGATGGACGACTTCGGCTGGAACGAGTGGAGCCTGCCGAACGGCACCGAACTCGACGACGCCCGGGACGGCGAGAGCGCGTCCGGCTTCCTCGCCGCGCTGCGCAAGGACTACCAGAACAACCCCGCCTCCTACGCCGACGGCGCGTTCCGCGACAAGGCCGACGACCTCGAGGCGACCATGAAGATCGACGGCAACGCCAACGACAACAAGCGGGGCGGCTGGTGGGACACCAAGTCCCACCTGGACAACTGGTACCGCGACAACCAGCAGGCCGCCAACACCGCGATGTCGCCGCTGCCCACCGCGGTGGAGACCGAGCGGCCCAGGCTGGTCGTGTCGGCGCCCGAGGAGACCGGTTCGGACGGCTACACGCCCGACGACCGGAAGACCCCGTCCAGGTACCCCGGTGGGGGTGGCGGCGGAGGTGGCGGCGGCTTCGGTGGCGGCGGCCCCTCCATCGGCAGCACGGGCATCGGCGGCGGTGGCGGCGGTTCGTACGGTGGCGGCACCTCGTCCATCGCGCCGCCCACCGGTGGCGGCTTCGGGGGCGGGGGAGGCGCGGGCTCCCTGACGCCGCCGTCGACCGGCTCCGGCTACCCGGGCACCGGCAGCCCCGACTACGGCAGCGGCCTGGCCGGCGCCGGTGGCCCGACCACCACCGCCGGCAGCGGGTACGGCGGCCCGAGTGGCCTGGGCAACCCGGCGCTCGGCGGTGGCAGCGGCTTCAGCGGAGGCGGACCGGGCTCGGCCGGCGGCTTCGGTGGTGGCGGCGTCGGCGCGGCCGGCGGGATCGGCATGGGCGGCATCCCGGGCATGGTCGGCGGTGGCAACGGCAAGGTGCCGCCGATGACCAGCGCGGCCAGCGCGCTGCGCAACGCGGCCGGCGCCGGCGGCGCGGGTGGCCCGCGGGGCGCGGGGATGATGGGCGGCGGCATGATGGGCGGCGGCATGGGCGGCCATGGTGCCGGCGGGCATGGTAGCGGTGCGGAGCACTCGTCGTGGTTGACTGAGGACGACGATCCGTGGGGCACCGGCGACGCCGGGTCCCCGGGCATCCTGCGGTGAGGACGGACGGATGAGGTTGCACGTCGGCGCGCTCCGGCCGGCCGTGGCCGGCCTGCTGGCCGGGCTGATGGTGCTGGGGGCCGCCCAACCGGCGGCCGCCGCGCCGCGCCGGGCCGAGCAGTGGTATCTGGACGAGCTGCGGATCGAGCAGGTGCACAAGCTCTCCACCGGGCGGGGCGTCATCGTCGGGGTGGTGGACAGCGGTGTGGACGCCACCCACCCGGACATCCGGGGTCAGGTGCTGCCCGGTGGCCGCAGCTACGGCGCCTCCGGCGAGGGGCGCGCCGACGAGGAGGGTCACGGCACCCACATGGCCGGCATCATCGCGGCCACGAACGCCAGCCGCGACGGCGTGGACGGCGTCGCCCCGGGCGCGAAGATCCTGCCCATCAAGCTCAAGGCGGGTAAAGGCGCCAACCCCACAGGTGCGTCGGCCCGCGGCATCCGGATGGCCGTCGACGGCGGCGCCAAGGTGGTCAACCTCTCCTACGGCGGGCCGGGCTACGCCGAACCGGACGTGGAGAGCGCGATCAAGTACGCGCTGGACCGGGACGTGGTCGTGGTGGCCGCCGCGGGCAACACCGCCAAGGGGAGCGTCGACGTCGACCAGCCCGCCAACGTCCCCGGCGTGATCGCGGTGACCGGCACGACCCGGGGCGGCGCCTTCTGGAGCGGCTCGGTCCGCGGACCGGAGGCGGTGATCGCCGCGCCCGGCGACGGCATCTACAACATCGGTCCCGAGCACGGCTACGGCTGGGGTGACGGCACCTCGGACGCCAGCGCGATCGTCTCCGGCATCGCGGCGCTGATCCGGTCGAAGTACCCGAACCTCGACGCGCCCAACGTGATCAACCGGATCATCCGTACCGCCCGGGACGCCGGCCCGCCCGGTCGCGACCCGCAGTACGGCTTCGGGCGGATCGACCCGGTCGCCGCGCTGACCGCGAACGTGCCGACCGTCTCCGCGAACCCGCTGCTCGAGGCGGCCGCCCCGACCAGCCAGGCCCCCGCCCAGGCGGCCGAGGACGACAACTTCGACGTGACCAAGTACGGCGACCGGGGTGGCCCCACCGACCAGCAGGTGATGGTGATCGGCATCGGCATCGCCGTGGTGCTGGTGGTCCTGCTGGCGCTGGCGATCTTCCTGATCTGGAATCGGCGCCGGTACCGGCGCGACGCGGCTCGCGCGGCCGGCGCGGCGGACGAACCGCACGACGGGATCCCGCCCGGCGGCGGCTACGGCCCGCCCGGCGCCCCGCCGGTTCCGGCCGGCTACCACCCGCCGGGCGCTACGGCCGCCCCCGGCTACCCACAGCCGGGTGGCGCGCCCGCCCCGGGCGGCTACGCCCCGCCCCCCGGCAACATCCCGCCACCGGGACCCGGGACGTACCCGCCGCCCGGGGGCGGCAACCGCTCCTGATCGGCGCACCTTGTCGTGGCCGGCCGGGTGACCTGCGCGTCACCGGCCGGCCACCGGCGTGTCCGGGCTGGGCGGTAGGGGCCCGGCTGCCCGGTTCGGACCGGCCTTCCGGACTCCTCCGGCCGCCCCGGCTGCGTGCCGCCCGCGGGGCTGCGCCAGGATGGGACGGACACGCAGGCAGCACCCGAGGAGTTCACGATCGCCAGAAAGCCTCAACCCGAGGGCGGCCAGGCGCCGGTCGTCCAGCGGGTCCGGATCCGGTACGCCAAGCGCGGGCCGCTGCGGTTCACCTCGCACCGGGACTTCGCCCGAGCCTTCGAGCGCGCGCTGCGCCGGGCCGGCGTACCGATCGCCTTCTCCCAGGGCTTCACCCCGCACCCGAAGATCTCGTACGCCTCGGCCGCGCCGACCGGCGTCGCCAGCGAGGCCGAGTACCTGGAGATCGGCCTGCGCGAGCCGGTCGATCCGGAGCAGCTGCGGATCGCCCTGGACGCCGCGCTCTCGCCCGGGCTCGACGTGCTCGACGCGGTGGCGGCCACCGGCGGCAGCCTGCCCGACCGGATCGAGGCGTCGCGCTGGCGGATCGAGCTGCCCGAGGTCGACCCGGCCGAGCTGGAGCGGGCGGTGGCAACCTTCACCGCCGCCGGGGAGATCCAGGTCGAGCGGATGACCAAGCAGGGCCGGCGGACCTTCGACACGCGGGGCGCCGTCATCAGCATCGATGTGCTGGCCCCGTCCGAGACGCCTTCCGGGGCGACGGCCGTACCGTGTGCGATACTCGAAGTGGTCGTACGGCAGGTCACCCCGTCCGTGCGACCCGATGACGTCCTTTCCGGCCTCCGCGTGGTGGCCGACCTGGAGCCGCCGGTCTCACCGAGGGTGATCCGGCTGGCACAGGGCACGCTGACCGCGCAGGGCGAGATCGTCGATCCGTTGGATGCGGATCGCGACGGGGCAGCCATCGGAGAGCGCTGACCGACGGTCGGCGCTCTGGCAGGCAGACTTCGGCGGTCGCGCACCTGCGCCCGGCGGAAACACCTTTTGCGGCGACCCTGCGTGGCAGCGCTCACCCGCGCCCGGGGTAGCCAGAACTGGAGAACGTCCATGCTCGAGAACGAGCCCGAGGGCGGCGAGCGGACCGGTTCGGAACCGGCCGAGGCAACCGCCAACAGCACCGACAGCACTCCCGAGGCCAAGCCGGCGCGCAAGCGGACCAGCCGGCGCAAGGCCGCCCCGCTCAACCAGCCGGAGCAGACCGATGCGCCGGCCGAGGCCCCGACCGCCGCCGGCACCACCAGCGGGGAGGCTCCGCAGGCCGAGGTCTTCGCCCCGGTCGCCGGCGAACTGGACGCCACGCCCAAGACCACCCGGCGGCGCCGCAAGGCGACCAGCGCGAAGGCGGTCGAGGAGCCGATGGTCGCCACCGGCGTGGAGGCGACCTCCGACGAGGTCGTCCCGCCGGTCAAGGTGACCCGCAGCCGTCGACGGAAGGCCACCCCGCCGCCCGCCGAGACCCTCGAGGAGTCGCCCACCGAGGCGCCGGCCGAGGCCGCCGAACCCGAGCCGCAGCGGGACGAGGAGGGCGGCGAGCCCGCCGAGCCCTCGGCCGTCGCCACACCGGCCGAGGAGGCCGAGGACGAGGAGGTCGAGGGCGAGCCGGCCCCGGCCCGCGAGCTGGCCGGCGCACCCACCCCGACTGCGGAGGGCGTGGCCGAGGTGCCGCCGGCCGCCGAGGCGACGCTGGCCCGCGCCGGTGGGCCGGAGGACCGGACCGGCGAGATCGCGCCAGGTGCCGCCGTACCGGGGGCCGGGCAGCCGGCCGAGGAGGAGCCCGCGCCGACCACGCGTCGCCGCCGGGCCGCGCTGTCCGCGCCGACCGTCCTGTTCATGGCGCCGCAGCCCGAGGAGGCGCCGGTCGTCCGGACCACCGCCCCGGCCGTCGAGGAGCCGGCCGAGGAGCCGGTGGAGACCGGCCGGCGGCGCCGGCGCGGCCGCCGCGAGGCGGAGCCGGTCGAGGTCGAGGCCGAGGTCGAGGAGGAGCCGACCGCCGAGGCCGAGGAGGCCGTCGAGGCGGAGGAGGACGAGGAGGAGACGGCCGCGGGCCGTCGCCGCCGCCGTCGGGGCCGCCGCGGCCGGGGCCGGGGCAAGGGCGGCGTGGAGGACCTCGAGGAGGAAGAGGCCGAGGAGGCCGTCCAGGCCGAGAGCGCCGAGGCCGAGGCGGACGAGGCCGAGGAGGAGGAGACCGAGGGCGACGGGATGACCCGGCGCCGGCGTCGCCGTCGCCGCCGTGGCGCGGGCGACGTCGAGGTCGCCGCCGAGGACGGCGTCCCCACGGTCGTCAAGATCCGCGAGCCGCGCCGCCCCGTGGACGAGGTGCAGGGCGTCTCCGGCTCGACCCGGCTGGAGGCCAAGCGGCAGCGCCGCCGGGACGGCCGGGAGCAGCGGCGTACCCGGCCGCCGATCCTCAGCGAGTCGGAGTTCCTGGCCCGCCGGGAGGCGGTCGACCGGGTGATGGCGGTCCGCCAGCGCGGCGACCGGACCCAGATCGCCGTCCTCGAGGACGGCGTGCTGGTCGAGCACTACGTCACCCGGAACTCCGCCGGCACCATGGCCGGCAACGTCTACCTGGGCAAGGTGCAGAACGTCCTGCCCAGCATGGAGGCGGCGTTCGTCGACATCGGGCGCGGCCGCAACGCCGTGCTGTACGCCGGCGAGGTCAACTGGGACACCACGGGCCTGGAGGGCCGGGCCCGCTCGATCGAGCAGGCGCTCAAGTCCGGCGACTCGGTGCTGGTGCAGGTCACCAAGGACCCGATCGGGCACAAGGGCGCGCGGCTGACCAGCCACATCGCGCTCTCCGGCCGGCACCTCGTGTACGTGCCCAACGGCAACGCCTCCGGCATCAGCCGGAAGCTGCCGGACACCGAGCGCAAGCGGCTGCGGGACATCCTCAAGAAGCTGGTGCCGGACGGTGCCGGGGTGATCGTGCGGACCGCCGCCGAGGGCGCCAGCGAGGACGAGCTGGCCCGGGACGTCAAGCGGCTCCAGGCGCAGTGGGAGGACATCCAGGCCAAGTCGGCCGAGGGCGGCGCCCCGGTGCTGCTCTACGAGGAGCCGGACCTGGTCATCCGGGTGGTCCGGGACCTGTTCAACGAGGACTTCCGCGATCTGGTCATCGAGGGTGAGCAGGCGTACGGCATGGTCGAGTCGTACCTGTCGCACGTCTCGCCGGACCTGGTCGCCCGGCTGCGCCGGCACGCCGGCACCACCGACGTCTTCGCCGAGTACCGGATCGACGAGCAGATCCTCAAGGGGCTGGACCGCAAGGTCTTCCTCCCCTCGGGCGGGTCGCTGGTGATCGACCGGACCGAGGCGATGACCGTCATCGATGTCAACACCGGCAAGTACACCGGCTCCGGCGGCAACCTGGAGGAGACGGTCACCCGCAACAACCTGGAGGCGGCCGAGGAGATCGTGCGCCAGCTGCGGCTGCGCGACCTCGGCGGCATCGTGGTCATCGACTTCATCGACATGGTGCTGGAGTCGAACCGGGAGCTGGTGCTGCGCCGGCTCACCGAGTGCCTCGGCCGGGACCGGACCAAGCACCAGGTCACCGAGATCACCTCGCTGGGCCTGGTGCAGATGACCCGAAAGCGGATCGGCGCCGGCCTGCTCGAGGCGTTCAGCGAGACCTGCGAGTGCTGCAAGGGCCGCGGCGTGATCATCCACACCGAGCCGGTGCCGGAGAAGCCGCGCGGCGGCGGTGCGGGGGAGAAGGTCAAGGCGGTGGCCTCGGCCGTCACCACCCCGGCCACCGAGGAGAAGGGCGGGCCCTCCCGGCGCCGGGGCCGCAAGGCCGCGCCGGAGAAGACCGTCGCCGAGGTGACCGACGCCCAGGCGGACGCCGACTACCACGACACGATGGGCTACGACCTGTCCCGGTACGAGACCGAGATGCCGGCCGCCCCGGCGGTGGCGGACAGCCAGGAGGGCGACTCGGCCCGGCTGGCCGCGCCGGACGACCCGGACGCGCTCGGCGAGGGCGAGACCGACGAGGAGGGCGCCGAGACCGGCCTCGGCCGGCGGCGCTCCCGGCGGGGCGGTGCCCGGCGGCGTACCCGCCCGTGAGGCGCTGACCAGCGCGGCGTACGGCAGGGCCCCTTTCCCGGCGACGAGAGCCCGGGAGAGGGGCCCTGCCGTTCCGTCGGCCCGGTCCGGACGGCGCCGAGGTGCGTTCGACCGGCTCCGGCAGCGCCGCGACGAGCTGTGTGCGGGCTGACGGGCGGCCCGGTTTGGGTGCCGGGCCTGGTATGGCGTACGCTGGCCTGCGGCGCACTTTGGTGTGCCGAGTTCCCGCGTGCCCGCGCCGCCGGTGTCACAGCTACCCGGCGAGTCGCCGTGGGAACGACCGCCAGCAGCCTCAACGACAGGGAGTCCGCCTCCGATGTACGCGATCGTCAAGACCGGCGGCAAGCAGTACAAGGTCGCCGAGGGCGACGTGATCGAGGTCGAGAAGCTCGCCGGTGTCCCCGGCGACGCGGTGAAGCTCACCGCGGTGCTCCTCGTCGACGGTGACGACCTGGTGACCGACGCGGCGCAGCTTGCCAAGGTTGCGGTGTCCGGCGAGATCGCCGCGCACACCAAGGGCCCGAAGATCCGGATCCACAAGTTCAAGAACAAGACCGGCTACCACAAGCGCCAGGGTCACCGCCAGCCGCTGACCCAGGTCAAGGTGACCGGCATCTCCAGCGGGAAGTAGGTCGTCCTCCAATGGCTCACAAAAAGGGTGCGTCCAGCTCGCGTAACGGTCGTGACTCCGCGGCCCAGCGGCTCGGCGTGAAGCGCTTCGGTGGTCAGGTCGTCAACGCCGGCGAGATCATCATCCGCCAGCGTGGCACCAAGTTCCACCCCGGTGACCTGGTCGGGCGCGGCGGCGACGACACGCTCTTCGCGCTGGCCGCCGGTGCGGTCCAGTTCGGCACCAAGCGCGGTCGCAAGACCGTCAGCATCGTGCCGCAGCAGTAGTTCGCAGGCGTCGCGGGCCGTGGACCTCGGGTCCCGGCCCGCTTCGCTTTTCTCATGCGGGGTGGCCCCGCTGGAAGGATTGAGATCGTGGCGATGTTCGTTGACCGGGTCGTCCTGCACCTGCAGGCCGGCGACGGCGGGCACGGCTGTGTCTCGATCCACCGGGAGAAGTTCAAGCCCTTCGGTGGCCCGGACGGCGGCAACGGCGGCCACGGCGGCAGCATCTCGCTGGTCGTCGACCCGCAGGTGCACACGCTGCTCGACTTCCACTTCCGGCCGCACGTGAAGGCCGAGAACGGCAGGGGCGGCGCCGGCTCGAACCGGGACGGCGCCAACGGCCAGGACCTGGTCATCAAGGTGCCGAACGGCACCGTCGTGCAGACCCCCGACGGTGCGGTGCTGGCCGATCTGGTCGGCGCGGGGACCACCTTCGAGGCGGCCCGGGGTGGCCGGGGTGGCCGGGGCAACGCCTCGCTGGCCAACGCCCGGCGCAAGGCACCCGGCTTCGCCGAGCTGGGCGAGCCCGGCGACCGGCTGGACGTGGTGCTGGAGCTGAAGAGCGTGGCCGACGTCGGCCTGGTCGGCTTCCCGTCGGCCGGCAAGTCGTCGCTGATCTCGGTGATCTCCGCCGCCAAGCCGAAGATCGCCGACTACCCGTTCACCACCCTGGTGCCGAACCTGGGCGTGGTCCGGGTGGACAACCACACCTTCACCGTCGCCGACGTGCCGGGCCTGATCCCCGGTGCGGCCACCGGCAAGGGGCTGGGCCTGGAGTTCCTCCGCCACATCGAGCGCTGCGCCGTGCTGGTGCACGTGATCGACACCGCGACGCTGGAGCCGGGCCGGGATCCCCTCGCGGACATCGACGCCATCGAGGCCGAGCTGGCCGAGTACGGCGGCCTCGCCGACCGGCCCCGCCTCGTCGCGCTCAACAAGATCGACGTACCGGACGGCCGGGACCTCGCCGAGATCGTCCGGCCCGACCTGGAGGCGCGCGGCCTGCCGGTCTTCGAGGTCTCCTCGGCCACCCGCGAGGGGCTCAAGGAGTTGACGTACGCGGTGGCCGAAGTGGTCGAGCAGGCCCGCAGCGCGGCGCCGCCGGCCGAGCCCACCCGGATCGTGATCCGCCCCAAGGCGGTCGACGACGCCGGCTTCACCATCGAGGCGGAGGAGGACGGCTCGTTCACCGTCCGCGGCACCCGCCCCGAGCGGTGGGTCCGGCAGACCAACTTCGACAACGACGAGGCGGTGGGCTACCTGGCCGACCGGCTGGCCCGGCTGGGCGTCGAGGAGAAGCTGGCCAAGGCCGGCGCCAACCCCGGCGACCTGGTCCGCATCGGCGACCGGGAGTTCGACTGGCAGCCGACCCTCTACGCCGGCGTCGACTTCGTCCCGGGCAACCGGGGCACCGACATCCGGCTGGAGGAGAAGTCGACCCGCGCGTCGGCGGCCGAGCGGCTGGAGGCTCGCAAGGCCCGCCGGCGGCGCCCGGCCGACGAGATCGAGGCGGCGGCGCAGGACGCGGACGACGACGAGGACTGGGAGTAGTCCCTTTCCGTCCGTGATCGGGTCGTTGGCCGGAAACCTCCGCGAAAGCCGGCCGACCTACCGTGACGGAATGCTGATCGAAGCCCGTCCCGCCAACGATCCCGAGCTTGCCGCCCTGGTCGCCGCCCAGCAGCGTGAACTGCGGGACGTCGACGGGGGGCCGACCGGCCGGGTGACGGTCACTCACGACGACATCCGTTACCTGGTGGTGGTGGCCGGCGGGCGGGCAGTCGCCTGCGGCGGGATCCAGTCGCTGGATGCCGAGACCGGCGAGCTGAAGCGGATGTACGTCCGGCCGGCGTACCGGGGGCGGGGCATCGGGCGGCAGTTGCTGGCCGCCCTGGAGGAGTTGGCCTTCCGGCAGGGGCACACCACGCTGTGCCTGCAGACCGGCACCCACCTCCCGGCCGCCATCGGCCTCTACCGGTCCTGCGGCTACCAGCCCATCCCGGGGTACGGGGAGTACGTCCACAACCCGTACCGCGTGTGCTTCGCCAAGCAACTGCCGGTGGCTGCCTGACGGCTGGCGGCGGTGGCCGCCGGACGGCTGGCGGACCCGCGCGGCGGCCCGGTCAGGCGCCCGTCTCGGCGTGCGCGGCGGTGACCGGCTTCGACTCGGGGCTGGCGTGCTGGCGCAGGACGACGCTCAGCAGGATCAGCACGCCCACGGCGAGGAACTCGCTCTGCCAGTTCTGCATGGACTGGAACCAGAAGTCGCTGGTGCCGAGGAACTGCCAGGCGCTGATCGGGGCGGCCCCGCTCTGCAACGCCTGCTCCTCGTTGTACTGGGCCACGCCGCCGAACAGGTGGCCGAGGAACGAGCCGACGAAGATCAGCAGCAGGGCGAGGGACAGGCTGTTGCGGTAGACCACGAGTGGGAGGCCCCCGGCGCGGACCGGCCAGGGCGAGTCGGGCGTGGCCCGGCGCTCGTCGTCCTCCGGGCGGTCGCCCTGGTCCTCCGGCTTCGACTCGGCCGACCCCTTCTGCACCAGGTACGCGGTGAGCAGCACGTAGCCGCCCATCTGGAGGAACTCCGACTCCCAGTTCTCGAAGACCGCCTCGGCGAAGTGCCCGGTGCCCAGGTACGCCCACCAGCTCAGCGGCGCCGCCCCGTACTGGGTCAGCTCCTCGTTGTGCGTCTGCCAGCCGAACACGCTCTGCAACAGCAGGAAGATCAGGAACGCGCCGAGCATGGCGACTGTGAGCGAGTTCTCCCGCAACCACCGCGGCATCGCTGGACCTCCTCGTCCCGGGGGCACTCCCCGTGGCGGTCCTCCTGCCCCGGCCGATGGCCGCGCAAACCCCGCGGAGGGTGTCGCGCCAGCCGCCGTCCCCAATCGGGTGAACGCACAGGTCAGGGCTGGTCGAACGGGGTGTCCAGCCGGCCGCCGGTGCCCGCGCGGGGGGACAGCAGCAGCCCCAGGAGCAGCATGCCGAAACCGAGGAACAGGTGCAGCCAGTTGTCGGCGTCGTTGAACGGCACGAAGTTCGCCGGGCTCTCCCGGTCGACGCCGAAGCCGTACAGCCAGACCACCAGATAGACGGCGCCGCCACCGGCGAGGAACAGCCGCGCCCCGCCGACCCGGCGGGCCAGCACCAGCCCGACCAGGCCGAAGACCAGATGGATGAGGTTGTGCAGGATCGACACCTGGAACAGGTAGAACAGCTTCGCCTGGGAGTGGTGGCCGGCGAACGCCAGGTCGCCGGAGCGCTCGGTGACACCGGGGATGAAGCCGAGCACGCCGACCAGCACGAAGACGGCGGCCACCAGGAGGGCGACCTTCTGGATCGCCGGCCGCTGCCGGGCCGGGGCGCGTCCGCGCGCGTCACGTGCCATCGCTGTCACCTCCGTTGCTCAGCCGCCGCCCGCGCGGGGCAGACCCACCATTGTGAGATCGGGGCGGGGCGGCTCCGCAGAGAAATGACGAATCAGGCAGGGGCCGGACGCCGGGTAGGTCGATGGCACATCGCCCGCCGTTTCGACGCCTTCTCGCCGGGTAGCGCTGCGGGACGCGGGCGCGCTCCGGCGCCCGGGTGGAGGAGGCGTGATGACCAGCAGTGGGATGAGGTGGGTGCTCGGCGGCGCCGCCACCGTGACCGGGTTCGGGGTCGGCCGGATGGTGGCCCGGCGGCGGCGCCGACACCAACCCGACCGGGAGGGGGGCTGGTACGTCGTCCACCGGGGGATCACCGTGCACCGGCCGAGGGATGCGGTGATCGGCTTCTGGACGGATCAGGAACGGCTGGACCGCGGGCTGGCCGAGTGGGCGACCCTGGAGCGGCTCGACGACAACCGGTGGCGCTGCGTGGCCAGCGACCCGGCGGGCGGCGGCACCGAGTGGCGCGCCGAGCTCACCGTCGACGGTCCGGGCCGGCTGACCTGGCGGGTGACGGCGGGGCCGGTCGCCCAGCGGGGCCGGGTCGAGCTGGTCCCGGCGCCGCAGGACCGGGGCACCGAGATCCGCGCCGAGCTGCGCTGGCGGTCCGGCCGGATACGCAGAGTGCTCGGCCTGGCCAGCCGGCACGATCCCGACCTGGCCCTGCGCAGCGCACTACGCCGGATCAAGTCGCTGATCGAGACCGGCCAGGTGCTCGACACCCGGCACGACCCGTCGGGACGCAGCCCGAAGCAGGAGCAGGCGACGGACCGGATCCGGGAGACGCTGATGGTGGGGGGCCGACCGTGAAGGCGCTGTGCTGGGAGGGCGTCCGCAAGCTGGCCGTACGCGACGTGCCGGAACCGACGATCCGCTCGACCGGTGACATCATCGTCAGGGTCCGGGCGAGCAGCGTCTGCGGTTCGGACCTGCACCTGATCAACGGCTACCTGCCGGCGATGCGGGAGGGCGACATCCTCGGCCACGAGTTCATGGGCGAGGTGGTGGAGACCGGCCCGGACGTACGCCGGATCAAGGTCGGTGACCGGGTCGTGGTTGGCTCGGTGGTGGCCTGTGGCGGCTGCTGGTACTGCCGTACCGAGCAGTACTCGCTCTGTGACAACTCCAACCCGCAGCCGGTCTTCAGCGAGAAGCTGTGGGGCCACGCGCCGGCCGGCATCCTCGGCTACTCGCACGCGGCCGGCGGCTACTCGGGCAGCCATGCCGAGTACATCCGGGTGCCGTTCGGCGATGTCGGGGCGTTCACCGTCCCCGAGGGGGTGCCGGACGATTCGGTGGTGTTCGCCTCCGACGCCATGCCGACCGGCTGGATGGGGGCCGATTTCTGTGGCCTGAAGGGCGGCGAGGTGGTCGCGGTCTGGGGTGCCGGCGGGGTGGGCCAGATGGCCGCCCGGTCGGCGCAGATCCTCGGCGCCGAGCGGGTGATCGTCATCGACCGGCTGCCGGATCGGCTCGCCGCCGCGGCGCGACGGTGGGGCGTCGAGACGATCAACTACGCGGAGACCGACGTGCTGGAGGCGCTGCGCGAGCTGACCGCCGGGCGGGGGCCGGACGCCTGCATCGAGGCGGTTGGCATGGAGTCGCACGATGTGGGGCCGAGCTACGCGTACGACAAGGGGAAGCAGGCGACCCGGCTGACCACCGACCGGCCGACCGCGGTCCGGCAGGCGATCATGGCCTGCCGCAAGGGCGGCACGGTGAGCATCGTCGGGGTGTACGGCGGTCTGGTCGACAAGTTCCCGCTCGGCGCGGCCATGAACAAGGCGCTGGTGCTGCGGATGGGGCAGATGCACGCCCAGCGCTACATCCCGATGCTGCTGGACCGGATCGCGGTCGGCGAGGTCGATCCGGGGTATCTGGCCACCCATCCGATGTCCCTGGAGCAGGGGGCCCGGGGCTACGAGATCTTCGAGAAGAAGGAGGACGGCTGCCTGCGTACCGTCCTGCACCCGCAGGCGGCCTGAGCATTTCTCTCGGTTCGATCAGGTACCGGCGGGTTGCGCAGGCGGCATGCTCGCCCAGGCCATCCCCCAAGGAGCAGACCCCTCCCACGTCGACCCCCTGGCGGGCCGATCGATCGCCCGCGCGCATGGGCAGCCCGGAGGGCAGCCCGCGTCGATACAGTTAGGGTCCGCTGACCGGGAGATGCGCATGCGGCGATTCCTTCTCGCTCTGGCCGCGGCCTCGCTGTCCGCCGTGCTCGCCGTCGTAGTCAACCTAGCCACCGCGGCGGTTCGCCTACCGTCCTGGTTGGACAAGGCCATCTGGATCCCGTGCGGCCTCGTGGTACTCGCCTATGGGGTGGTGGAGTGGCGGCGCGGTTCTGACGAGCCGCAGCTACCGGCGGCAGAGCAGCTCGTGGCGGCAGCCGACGTACTGGCCCGGGCCACCCTGTCGCTGTGGTCGGCGCAGTCCGATGCCTGGGGCATCGGGACGACCGCCGACCCGGTTCGGGTCACCTGGCACTGGGACCACGAACGGTCGCTGCCGATACACGAGGTGTTCGACCGTCTCAGTGGGAAAGATCGGCGGACTTCGCGCCGTCGAAGCGCTGGCCGCCGGAACCGGGCCGAAGACAGTCGGGGCGAACAGGGCGTGGTCAGCGACCTACATGCAGACCTCTACCGGCGGATCCAGCGCCAGCAACTGGTCCTGCTCGGTCCGGCGGGTAGCGGGAAGACCGCGGCGATGCTGATGCTACTGGTCAAGGCGGCCGAGGAGAGCGTCAAACCGATCTTGACAGGGGGGCATGCCGGCACGCCGGTGCCGGTCTGGGTCACCCTCGGCGGCTGGATCCCGGACGAGAGGTCGCTGGTTGACCACCTGGTCAGAGAGATGGAAGCAAACTTCCCGGCCCTGCGGCACCCGCGTTACGGCGCGCACGCCGCACGCCGCCTGATCGAGGAGAAACGGGTGGCGCTCTTCCTCGACGGCCTCGACGAGATGCCGGCGGCGGGGCAGCGGGACGCGCTCGCCGCGATCGCGCGCGAGGCAGCCGGGCTGCGGGTCGTACTCACCTCCCGGATCGAGGGGTACGACCGTGCGCGCGCCGGCGGGCGGTTGCCGCGCCCGGTCGTTCTCCAGCTCGACCCGGTTGAGCCAGACACTGCCGCCGAGTACCTGCGCCGTGGCCATGACAGCGACCGGCAACGTCGGCTCTGGCGGCGGCTCACCGACCAGCTGCGCAGCCAACGTGACTCGCCGGCCGCGGAAGCATTCGCCACCCCGCTGATCCTGAGTTTGGCCCGGGACGCGTTCGACGGGCCGGACGGTGCGGCATCCGACCCGGCGGAGCTGATCGAGCTCTCCTCGGTGGCGGAGGTGAAGGCGCGCGTGATCGGCCAGTTCCTGGAGCGGGCCTACCCGTCTGATTCCGGCCCGCGCGGTAGGCGCGACCGGCGGCGGAACCGGCGTCACCTGTTCTACCTGTCCTGGGTCGCCTACCACCTGCGGGGGCGCCGCGACCTGCGTTGGTGGGAGCTCCCGACCTGGGTTCCCGTCGGGCCCCTGTCGATCGCGGTCGGAATCGGATTCGGACTGCCGACGGCCGTGCTGGCTGGGGCATGCGTGGCGTTGGCCCACGGGGCTGGGTCCGACCTGTTGTGGGCGCTGCTGGGCGCGTTTCTCGCGGCCGTCGGCACCGCCGCCGTGTTCGCCCTACCGTCTACCCCTCCCGGCTCGGCGCCGGCGCCGGCCCAACCGATCGGCATGGACCTGCGGTGGCCGACCCGGGCGGAGATGCGGACGCTGTTGGTGGTCGGGTCGGGACCGCCGCTGACCATCGGCGTAGCCACCGGACTCCTCCTCGGCCCGTTCGCCGGGGTGCTGGTCGGGTCGAGTCTGATGGGCCTCTTGATCGTCGGTACGTCGATCGGCCGAGCCAACGTGGCGTCCGGTCTGCTCGGCATCTGGCTGAAGCCATTGGCCGACTCACCAGCGAGCACCCCGGACGGTACGTTCCGGGCCGACCGCCGCCGGACGGTGGTGACGGTCACGTCTGGTGTCGTCCTCGGTGGAGTCCTGTTCGCGCTGTTCAACGTCGTGGATCCGCCTCGGCCCGGGATGTGGTCGGTCGGGCCGGAGTTCGGCATCGTGGCCGGCATGATGTACGGCATCGCCAGCGGCCTCGGCCCGGCGGTCTTGACCAGCTTCGCCCAGGTTGTGCTGCTGCCGGGGCGTCCGCCGGTACGGTTTCCGGTGCTGTTCCGGGAGGCGCTGCGGCGGCAGGTGCTGCGCCAGGCTGGCGTGGTCTACCAGTTCCGGCACGCCGAACTCCAGGACCATCTAGCCGCCGCCTACCAGCGACGGCAGGATGCGGGACCGGCCCGCCGGATGACGCAGGCGGCCCCGCAGGCGCTGGTGGTGGCCGACTAGCTGTTCTGCCCAGTGCGGTTGGGGACGCGGCCGGCGGGTGGTTGGCCGCGCAGGTAGGCGAGGACTCGCCGGTTGTCCTCCTCGGTCGGTGGCAGGTCGAGCTTGGTGAAGATGCTGGTGATGTGTTTGCCGATCGCCGCCTCGCTGACCACCAGCGTCCGCGCGATCGCCGCGTTCGACCGGCCCTCCGCCATGAGCGCCAGCACGTCACGCTCCCGTTCGCTGAGCCGCTGCAACGTACTGGCTCAGCACGAGCACCGCGAGATCCGGGTACGTCGTGCGCAGGGCGATCGCCGCGCGCCGGCTCCCGCGCGCGGAGGTTCACTCCGCCCGGCGTACCCCGTCGATGAGGAACCCGCTGGGCGGCTGGGCGGGCATCCGGGTCAGGTCGAGCGCCAGGTCCTGCGGCGGGACCCGGTAGCTCATCGCACAGGTCAGGTTGATGACCGCCCGCTTCATCAGCTCGATGGTGAGCCACTCGCCGGGGCAGCGGTGGCCGGTGAAATGGTCGCCACCGCCCTGCGGGATGAAGCTGAACGGGTCGCCCCGCCAGCCGGTGAACCGCTCCGGCCGGAACTGTTCCGGCTCCGGCCACAGCTGCGGGTGGTGGTTGGTGGCATACAGGTCGAGCACCACCCGGCGACCCTGCGGGAAGTGGTGCCCCTGCCACTCGAAGGAGCGCCGGACCCGGGCGATCACCACCGGGAAGAAGGGGTAGTAGCGCCGTACCTCCTGCACGAAGTTCTCGGTGGCCGTGTCGTCGCCGCGGACCCGTTCCCGCCATTGCGGATGGTCGTGCAGGGCCAGCGCGGCGAACATCACGAAACGCCCGACCGCGACGGTCGGGCGGAGGACGTTCAGCAGCTCCACCGCGGCGATCCGGCGGGGCAGCGGCTGCCCCTGCGCGTCGCGGTGCCCGGCGACCATCCGCAGCGCGCTGCCCTCCGGCGCGGGCAGGGCCCCCGACCGGGTCCGCTCGATCAGGTCGCCGATCCAGCGTTCGGCGCGACCGCGGCCCAGCAGACCCCGCCAGTGCCGGGGACCGACCGCGGCCGGCGCCTCGATCATCGCGTGCAGGTCGGCGCTGCGGCGCACCACGTCGGCGCCGGCCAGCGGCACGCCCGTCCAGGCGCAGACCGCCCGGGTCAGCATCCGGCCGGCCTCCTCGCAGAGCGCCACCGGGCCGGCTTCCGCCCAGACCGGGATCCGGGCCCGCCACTCGTCGTCGAAGAGCTGCCCGAGTTGCCGGATGGCGGCGGACGTCATCATCGACATGAGCATCGCCTTGCGCGCCTGGTGCGCCGCACCGTCGAGCCCCTGGACGCCGCCGACCCCGGTGAGGGTGAGCTGGCCCCGCATCGGCATGGCCCCCCGGCGGACGAACCGGTCGTTGTCGTAGAACAGCTCGGCGGCCGGGCGGCCGCGCAGGCAGATGGTGGGTTCCAGCAGCAGCCGGGTCTGGAAGATGTCGCTGCCGTATTGCTCGCAGCGGTCGCCGACGAACCGGTAACCCTCGCGGAGAAAGGCCAGCGTGCTGTCCGGACTGCGGTCGGTGGGGATGGTGCTCATCTGCTGCTCCTGACGCGGCTCGGCGACGGTGCCCGTCTACCCGTGCCGGGGCGGGTGAATCCGCCCGTTCGGGCGTTGGTGTAGCAGCTGCGGCGGGCCCTGGGAGGGGCCAGCCGAGAGCACCGGAGCTGGCCCCTCCCAGGGCGCGGAAAAGCTGGTTGGCTCAGCCCGGAGACCGGCGGCGGGCCGGTCGCGGATCCGCCGGGCGCGACCGGCGGTGGTCACCGGCGACGGGGAGGACGGATGCGGGACAACAGGGCGGCGCACTGGCGGCAGCGGCGGGCGGTGACCGGGCTGAGCGGGCGCCCCGGCGACCGCGAGGAGTCACTGGTCGCACCGCCCCGGCGGTCCGGGGCCAGACCGCCCCGGTTCTTCACCGTGCACCTCGGCTTCGAGGCCGTCGATCCGGCTGTCGCCCGGGAGTTGGCCGTCGCCTACGCCGAGGCGCTGGGGCTGCTCCGCCCGGAGTTGGCGCTCGGCGCCGCGGCGCTCTCCCCGGCCGACGCCTGGCACCGCGCGGAGCGGCTGTTCTGCGGGGCGCTCGGGCCCGACGGCGAGCGGTGCGCGGACGTGGCCGGCCATCCGGGCTTTCACCACGCGCCCGGCCCCGGCGGTCTGGGTTGGGGCGACGGTGACTGAGCGCCGGGGCTCACTCCAGGTCGAACTCGCCGTCCCGGGCACCCGCGACGAAGGCGTCCCACTCGCCCTGGGTGAAGACCAGCACCGGCCCGTCCGGCTCGGCCGAGTTGCGCATCCCGATCAGGTCGTCGACGAAGGCCACCTCGACCGCGCCTTCGGAGGCGTCACCCTCGGCCCGCTGCCAGATCGCCCGGGAGAGGTCGAAGTCGCCCTTGGGGTGCTGACCCATGTCGTTCCTCCATCGCCACGCGTCACCGGGGAGCCCGTCCGGATCCCCATCGGGCAGGATAAGCGGATGCCGAGCCTGACCCGTGTAGAGGCGACCGCGCGTGGCGCGTTGATTACCGTCGAGTCCTACCAGGTGGACCTCGACCTGACCGGTGCCGGCGAGCGGTTCCGCTCGACGGTCACGATCCGGTTCCGGGCGACCCCCGGCGCCGACACCTTCGCCGAGGTGAAACCCGTGAACCTCCTCGGCGTACGCCTCAACGGCCGGGACCTCGACCCGGCCGTCCTCGACGACAACCGGTTGCCGCTGATCGGGCTGGCCGCGGAGAACACCCTGACGGTCAGCGCCGAGATGGCGTACTCGAACACCGGCGAGGGCCTGCACCGGTTCGTCGATCCGGCCGACGGCGAGACGTACCTCTACGCCATGTCCTTCCTCGACGACGTGCAGCGCATCTTCGCCGCGTTCGACCAGCCCGACCTGAAGGCGCCGGTGACCCTCTCGGTCACCGCCCCGCCGGAGTGGACCGTGGCCGCCAACGGGCGGCTCGCCGAGCGGCCGGCGCCCGGGCGCTGGGAGTTCGCCCCCACCGAACCCCTGGCCACCTACTTCTTCACGCTGATCGCGGGCCCCTGGCACGTCCGCCAGGACGAGCACGACGGCATCCCGCTCGGCCTCTACTGCCGGCGGTCGCTGGCCGCCCACCTGGACGCCGACGCCGACGAGATCTTCACGGTCACCCGGCAGTGCTTCGACCGGTTCCACCAGCTCTTCGCCGAGCGCTACCCGTTCGGCAAGTACGACCAGGCGTTCATGCCGGAGTTCAACGCCGGAGCGATGGAGAACCCGGGTCTGGTCACCCTGCGCGACGACTACATCTTCCGCTCCGCGGTCACCGACACCCAGCGGGAGCTGCGGGCCACCACGATCGCGCACGAGATGGCGCACATGTGGTTCGGCGATCTGGTCACCATGCGCTGGTGGGACGACCTCTGGCTGAACGAGTCCTTCGCCGAATACCTGGGCACCCGGGTCACCGCCGAGGCCACCCGGTTCGACCGGGCGTGGACCACGTTCGCGATGCGCCGCAAGGCGTGGGGGTACGCGGCCGACCAGCGCCCCTCCACCCACCCGGTGGCCCCGGCGGAGGTGGCCGACGCCGCCCAGGCCCTGCTCAACTTCGACGGCATCTCCTACGCCAAGGGCGCCAGCGTGCTGCGCCAGCTCGTCGCCTGGGTCGGCGACGACGCCTTCCTCACCGGCTTGAACGCGCACTTCGCCAAGCACCGGTTCGGCAACGCCACCCTCACCGACCTGCTGGAGAGCCTGAGCACGGCGAGCGGGCGGGACCTGGCCGACTGGGCCGCCCGCTGGCTGCGCCGCCCGCAGGTGAACACGCTGCGGATGGTGACCGCGGTGGACGCCGACGGCCGGTGGAGCGAGGCGGCGGTGGTGCAGACCGCGCCGGAGGCGTACCCGGTGCTGCGTCCGCACCGCATCGGCGTGGCGCGCTACGCTCCCGACGCCCCGGTGCACCGCCTCGAGGTGGACCTGGACCCGGACGCCGACGGCGGCCGCACCGAGCTGACCGAGCTGATCGGGCAGCCGGCCGCCGGCCTGCTGCTGCCCAACGCCGGTGACCTCACCTTCGCCAAGATCCGGCTCGACCCCGCCTCCGCGGACGCGGTGCCGATGCTGCTCGCCGGGCTGGACGACCCGCTGGCCCGGGCGCTGCTGTGGGGCGAGGCCCTGGACGCCGCCACCGACGGCGAGCGTCCGGTGGCCTCGGTGGTCTCGCTCATCGCGGCGGCGCTGCCGGCCGAGACCGAGGTGATCATCGCCGAGGACGTGCTCACCCTCAGCCGTGGCCTGGTCGACCGCTACCTGGAGCCGCTGGCCCGGGACGCGGCCCTGCTCCGGATCGCGGAGGCGTGCGCCGCGCTGCTGGCCGGCGCTCCGGCCGGGGGCTCGCTGCAGCTCGCCGCGGCCCGGGGCCTGATCGGCGCCACCGCCGACGCCGGGCTGCTCGCCGGTTGGCTGGCCGGCGACGGCGTGCCGGAGGGGCTGGCCGTGGACGCCGACCTGCGCTGGGCGCTCCTGCACCGGCTGGTCGTGCTCGGCGCGGCCGGCGAGCCAGAGATCGCCGCCGAGGCAGCCGCCGACCGCAGCGCCACCGGCGCCGAGCGGGCCGCGAGCTGCCGGGCCGCGCTGCCCGACGCCGACGCCAAGCGGGCCGCCTGGGAGATCATCACCAGCAACATCGAGCTCTCCAACCGGCTCGTCGAGGCGACCGCGGAGGGCTTCTGGCAGCCGGAGCAGGCCGAGCTGACCGCCGGATACGTCGAGCGGTACTTCGCCGACATGCCGGCGGCGGCGCGGCTGCGTACCCCCTGGATGGCCGACCGGGTCGCCACCCTGGCCTTCCCCCGCTACGCCGTGGCGCGGTCCACCCGGGACCTGGCCGCGGCGCTGCTGGCCCGCGACGACCTGACGCCGGGCCTGCGCCGGCAGGTCGTCGACCGGGACGACGATCTGCGCCGCGCGCTGGTGGCGCGCACGGCGGTGGCCGCCGCCTCGGCCTGACCGGTTCGTGGGCGGCGCGCCGAAACGGGCGCGCCACCCACGGCGCGGGTTCAGCGTGCGGCCGTCGTCACGGGGGCGTCCCAGTCGATGACGTACCGCTGCTCGGGGCCGAGCGTCTTCTCCGGGTTCATCGCGATCCGCATCAGCATCGGCATGAGCACCGGCATCAGCGCCCGGGCCACCGGGCCCGGCGCCTTCGTGCGGTTGATCTTCGCCGCTCGCGCGGCGACCGCTTCCACCCGGCCGCGGCGCAGCTGCTCGTAGGCGGCGAACGCGGACGGGATGTCGGGCAGGTCGCGCAGGCAGCGGGCCAGCTGCACGGCGCTCTCGATGGCCAGCGAGGCACCCTGGCCGGAGCTGTTCGACGGCGCGTGCGCCGCGTCGCCGACCAGCACCATCCGCCCGCGGTGCCAGTGCCGCACCGGCGGCATGATGTGCAGCGAGCCCACCACCTGCAGTTCGTCCTCGCGGCTGGTGAGCATGAGCTCGCGACCCGGGTCGTCGTCGGCGTACGCGGCCCGCAGCGTCCGCATCCAGTCGGCCGGTGGCAGGGCGCGGGCCTCGGTGAGGCTCATCGGCCGTTGCTGCGGCAGGTTGACGCCCCACCGGGTGCCGCCGCCCGGCTCCGGCCAGTAGAGGTAGTAGCCGCCCCGGCCGAAGGCGAAGGTCATGGTGCCTGGTTCCACCTCGACCTCGTGCCGGGCCACCGCCTCGAAGCCGAGCAGCCCGGTGAACTTCGGTCCGACGGCGTCCGGGTCGATCAGGGCGCGCACCGCCGACCGGATGCCGTCGGCGCCGATGAGGACGTCCGCCGTCGCCGTGCTGCCGTCGGCGAACCGGGCGGTGATGCCGCTGCCCGTCTCCCGCACGTCGACCAGGCGCTTCCCGTGCTCGATGACCACCCCGTCGGCGTGGGCGCGGTCGTGCAACACGCGGTGCAGTTCGTTGCGGTGCACCACCTGCAACGGCGGCACACCCGCCAGCCCCGGCAGGGCGATGCGCTTGCGCCCTACCGCCATCACCATTCGAACCATCGGATTACCGTTCGCGGTCACAGCCCGGTCCGCGTCGACGGCGCGCAGCGCGGCGACGCCGTTGGGCGCGAGCCCGAGCGTGCCGCCGGCGCCGTCGGTGGTGCTCGGGTACGCCTCGTACACGGTCGCGGTGATGCCCGCCCGGTGCAGCGCCAATGCCGTCACCGGGCCGGCGATGCCGCCGCCGATCACGATCGCTGTTCGCACTGTGGTCACGGTTCCCTCCCAGGGATCGTCGGTTGCGATGCGTACGAACCGACTGGGAGGGAGCCCAGCTATCCTCGTGGTTGCCGCTTCGGGCCGGGCACCTTCGGGTGTCGGTTCGAGGTAAGGGCCCCGGCCTGGTGTTGGCGCACCGTGCCGGGGCCGTCCATCACGGTGCGGAGCCGCTCCTCTCGCCGGGCCCGTCCGGCTCGGCCGGCAGCACGCCGGTCTCGTGGAAGGCCCGCCACTCGGCCAGGCCCGGGTAGCTGCCCGAGCCGAGCTCGGCCAGCAGGGCGCGGACCCAGGCCACCTCCGCCTCCCGGATGGCCAGGTCGTATTCCGACTCGACCAGGAACAGGCGTGGCAGGGTGCGCAGGTGCTCCGCGAGGGCGGCGCGTTCGGCCCCGACCTCCTCCTCCAGCAGCGCCAGCCGCCGGCGCAGCAGGGCCGTCGCCTCCTCGGGATGCAGCACGGCGAGCACCGACAGGCCGGCGCGGAAGCGGGACTGCTCGGCGACCGGGGTCGAAACGAGCTCGCGGGTCCAGTCGACCAGCTCCGCCCGGCCGGCGTCGGTGATGCGGTAGACGGTGCGCTCAGGGCGCCGCCCCGCGCGGACGCTCTCCACGGCCGCGATCAGGCCGTGCCGCTCCAGGTTGCGGACCACGGTGTAGAAGGACCCCCACTTGATGCCCATGTCGTGGTCCTTGCCCCAGCCGCGGAGCGTGGTGGCGATCTCGTACGGGTGCATGGGCCGCTGGACGAGGGCGGACAGCACGGCCAGCGCCAGCAGGTTGCCGACCTTTCGCCGCCCCGACATGCCGCCCTCCCACGATGCTCGCTTCCGATTACTCGCAGGCGAGTATATGGCCAACCGGACGATCGGGGAACCCCCGGCCGGAACCGCCCCGAAGCGCGGGCGCCGGCAAGGGGCGAGACTGCCGACGTCCCGCACCGGCCTACGATCGCGGGGTGGAGGAAGACATCAGGCGGATCGGGATCATGGGCGGCACCTTCGACCCGATCCACCACGGTCACCTGGTGGCGGCCAGCGAGGTGGCGGACCGGTTCGGCCTGGACGAGGTGGTCTTCGTCCCCACCGGCCAGCCCTGGCAGAAGGCGGACGAGGTGGTCAGCTCCGCCGAGGACCGCTACCTCATGACGGTGATCGCCACCGCCTCCAACCCCCGCTTCCAGGTGAGCCGGGTCGACATCGACCGCGGCGGCCCGACGTACACCGTCGACACCCTGCGCGACCTGCACGCCGAGTACGGCCCGAAGGTCCAGCTCTTCTTCATCACCGGCGCGGACGCGCTGGAGCGCATCCTGTCCTGGAAGGAAGTGGACCGGATGTTCGAGCTGGCCCACTTCATCGGGGTGACCCGCCCCGGGTTCGAGCTCTCCGACAAGCACCTCCCGGCGGACACGGTCAGCCTGGTGCAGGTCCCGGCGATGGCCATCTCCTCGACCGACTGCCGTGCCCGGGTGGCCCGGGGTGAGCCGGTCTGGTACCTGGTGCCGGACGGTGTGGTGCAGTACATCGCCAAGCGGCGCCTCTATCAGCGGTGAAATCTCCCCGAACGCGAGCGTTTGTCTGGGTAATCGGCCAGAACTGACAAGTCGTCGCGCGGCCCGGTGTGAGAGGCTTGGAGGGTCGCACGGTTGATCGAAGGAGAACGGTGACAGTTTCCGAACGCGCTCACGAGCTGGCGATGGCCGCCGCACAGGCCGCGGCCGACAAGAAGGCGCAGGACATCGTCATCATCGATGTGGGCGACCAGCTCGCCATCACCGACGCGTTCCTGCTGGCCGCCGCTCCGAACGAGCGCCAGGTGCTCGCCATCGTCGACGCCATCGAGGAGCGCCTGCTGGAGCTGCCGGAGAAGGCCAAGCCGGTCCGGCGCGAGGGCGAGCGGGGTGGCCGCTGGGTGCTGCTCGACTACGTCGACATCGTGGTGCACGTCCAGCACACCGAGGAGCGCGAGTTCTACGCCCTCGACCGGCTCTGGAAGGACTGCCCGCAGATCCCGTTCGTGGACCGGGACCTGGCCGACTCCACCGCCGGCACCGCCAGCGCGGAATGACCCGCCTGATCATCTGGCGGCACGGCAACACCGACTGGAACGCCGCCGACCGGGTCCAGGGGCAGACCGACGTCCCGCTCAACGACCTCGGTCGCGAGCAGGCCCGCGCCGCCGCGCCCGTGCTGGCCGCGCTGCGTCCCGACGCCATCGTCGCCAGCGACCTGCGCCGGGCCGCCGACACGGCCGCCGCCCTCGCCGCGCTGACCGGGCTGCCGGTACGCACCGACGCCCGGCTGCGGGAGCGCCACTTCGGCCAGTGGCAGGGGCTCGCCCTCGCCGAGGTCGCCGAGCGCTTCCCCGACGAGTACGCGCGCTGGCGCGCCGGCGACCCCGACCCCGGCGCCGGCATCGAGCACCTCGACGACCTGGGCAGGCGCCTCGGCGCCGCCATGCAGGACGCGGCCGACCTGGCCCTCGGCGGCACCGTCGTGGTGACCACGCACGGCGGCGGCGCCCGGCAGGGCGTCGGCCACCTGCTCGGCTGGGACCATGCCGTGCTGCGCAGCGTCGGTTCGCTGGCCAACTGCCACTGGACCGAGCTGCGCAACAACGACGTCCGGGGCTGGCACCTGCGCGCGCACAACGTCGGGCTCGTCACGCAGCCGGCGCTGACCGACGCGGTCTGACTCATCCGGCCCGGGCGTGCCGGGCCGGTATCGGCTAGCGTGCCGGTCATGCCCGTCGCGGTCGTCACCGACTCCACCGCCTACCTCCCGCCCGAACTGGTGCGCGCGCACCAGCTCACCCTGGTCCCGCTGACCGTCGTGCTCAACGGCGCCGAAGGGCGGGAGGGGGTCGAGACGTTCCCGGACGACGCCGCCCGGGCACTGAGCGGCCGGCGGGTCTCGGCCAGCACCTCCCGCCCGGCCCCGGAGCAGTTCGCGCAGGTCTATCGCGAACGGCTCGCCGCCGGCGCCGACGGCGTGCTCTCGGTGCACCTGTCAGCCGAGCTGTCCGGCACGGTGGAGGCCGCCCGGCTGGCCGCCGCCGAGTTCGGCGACCGGGTCGCCGTGGTCGACAGTCGCTCGACGGGGATGGGCCTGGGCTTCCCGGCGCTCGCCGCCGCCGCGGCCGCCGCCGAGGGCGCGGACCTGGCCGGGGTACGCCAGGCGGCGGTCGACGCCATCGCCCGGACCACCATCTTCTTCTACGTGGACACCCTGGAGTTCCTGCGTCGGGGTGGCCGGATCAACGCGGCCGAGGCCCTGCTCGGTACCGCCCTGTCGGTGAAGCCGATCATGCACATGCCGGACGGCACGATCGCGCTCCGGGACAAGGTCCGTACCGCCAGCCGGGGCGTGGCCCGCCTGGTCGACCTGGCCGTCGAGGCGGCCGGCGACGCCGAGGTGGACCTGGCGGTGCACCACCTCGCCGCCCCGCAGCGCGCCGAGCAACTGGTCGCGGCGCTGACCGAGCGCCTCGGCGCCCGCCTGCACGACACGTACGTCACCGAGGCCGGGGCGGTCGTGGCGGCGCACGCCGGACCGGGACTGGCCTGCGTGGTCATCCATCGCCGCCCGTCCTGACCGACGCCGCCTCGACCGGGTGCCGGCGCCACCCGGCGGGTGCGCGGCTTCGGCGAGGTGGCGGCATCCAGTGCGCCCGGACACCGCAGTTCCGCCGATGCGGCTCCGGATGGCGCGCGGCCGTCCGGGCCCGGGAGAATGATGTCGTGTCGTACGTGGTGACCGGCGGGGGCCGGGGCGTCGGGCGGGCCATCGTGGAGCGGCTCGCCGCCGACGACGGCACCGTGGTGGTCGTCGAGCAGGACCCGGACGCGCTGCGCTGGCTGGCCGAGCATCCCGCCGCCGACCGGCTGCGGCCGGTGCTCGGCGACGCCGCCGACGAGGAGGTCGCCGGGCGGGCCGCCGACCTGGCCGAGGCGGCCGAGCCGCTGGCCGGCTGGGTCAACAACGCCGCCGTGTTCCGGGACGCCGCCCTGCACACCGCGCGCGCAGCCGAGGTGTTCGAGCTGATCGCGCGGAACCTGCGCCCCGCCGTGGTCGGCGCCGGCACCGCGGTACGCCGGTACCTGGCCGCCGGCACCGGTGGCGCGATCGTCAACGTCTCCTCCCACCAGGCCCGCCGGGCGGTGCCGGGCGCCCTGCCGTACGCCACGGCGAAGGCCGCCCTCGAAGGGCTCACCCGCTCACTCGCCGTCGAGTACGGCGTCCGGGGCGTACGGACCAACGCCGTCGCGCTCGGCTTGACCGAGCGGCACGCCGCCTTCCTCACCGCACGGGAGCCGGCCGAGGCGGAGTGGATCACCGCGGAGCTGGCCCGGCTGCACCCGCTGGGCCGGATCGGGCGTACCGGGGAGGTGGCCGAGGTGGTGGCGTTCCTGCTGTCGGAGCGGGCCAGCTTCGTCAACGGGGCGACGGTGCCGGTGGACGGCGGCCGGGCGGTGTTCGGCATCGACCCCGAGGCGAGGTGAGCATGGACCGACCACCGGTCGTCCTGGTGCACGGCACCCGCTTCGCGCGGGGCCAGTGGCAGCCGCAACTGGCCGCGCTCGCCGCGGAGTTCCCGGTGGCCGCGATCGACCTGCCCGGGCACGGCCGCCGGTCGGCCGAGCCGTGGGACCTCGACCGGGCCGCCGACGTGGTGGCCGAGGCGGTCCACGACCTCGACGCCGGTCCCGCCCTGGTGGTGGGTCACTCGCTCGGCGGGTACGTCTCGCTGCACGTCGCCCGACGGCACCCGGACCTGCTGGCCGGGCTGGTGCTGATGGGCGCGAGCGTGGCCACCACCGGACCGCTGACCGTGCCGTACCGGCTGATGGCGGCACTGGTCGCGCGGCTTCCGGCGGCCCGGCTCACCGCCTGGAACGACCGGCTGCTGCGCCGCCTGTACCCGCCGGAGGTCGTCGGGGCCACCATCGCCGACGGCTACGCCTTCCACACCCTGCCGGTGGCCTGGCGGGACGTCATGGGCCGGTTCGACGCGACCAGCCTGGCTGCCGTGCGCGCCCCGGTGCTCATCCTCAACGGGGAACGGGACCGGCTGTTCCGCGCCGGGGAGCAGGAGTTCGCCCGAGCCCGCCCCGGCACCCGGATCGAACTGGTCCCGGGCGCCGGGCACCTGGCCAACTTCGACGCCCCGGCGGCGGTCACCGAGGCGATACGCCGGTTCGCCCGCGAACTGTCGCCTGCCGCCCCGCCCGATAGCACGGTTCGGGCATGATCAGGTCGTCGTCCACAGGGGATCCGCCTGTCCACAGCCTGCCTGGTCCTTCCTGAACACCGCCCGTCGTGCGACCTAGCCTCGCGCCGTGTCAGACGACGACGAGAGCGCGGTGCGCCGGCGGCTGTCCCGGCTGTTCACCCGGGACGCCCGCCGCGAGCCGGACTGGCCGACCTTCGACCTGCTCCCGGCGGCACCCGCCGCGCCCCGACCGCGCGTACCCGGGGAGCCGGGCCGGCGTCCCGATGCGGTCGTGCCGCCGGTCACCGGCTCCGCCGAGGCTGACGGGCCGGAGCCCAGCCCGGACCCGCCGTCGCGGCTCTCCCGGCTGCCCGGGCCGGGCGCGTTCGATCCCGGTCGACGGGGCGTCCGGGCGCTGGCCGTCGTCGCCGTCGTCGTGGTGCTGGTGGCCGGGGTCTGGGCCTGGCGGTCCCGCCCGCACGCCGAGCCGGTCCGGCCGGTGTCGACGGTCGCCGCCGCGGACGAGCCACCGCCGTCCCCGGTCGCCTCGTCGGGGGCGAGCGGCGAGGTGGTGGTCGCGGTCGCCGGCAAGGTACGCCGACCGGGCCTGGTCCGGCTGCCCGCCGGCTCGCGGGTCGGCGACGCCCTCGAGGCGGCCGGTGGCGCGCTGCCCGGTGTGGACGTGGCCCTGCTCAACCCGGCCCGCAAGGTCACCGACGGCGAGCTGATCCTGGTCGGCGTGGCCGCACCGCCCGGCCAGCCGGCGCAGCCCGGCCAGGCGGCGAGGCCGGCGGCCCCCGGTGGGGCGCCCGCCGGTCCGGTCAACCTGAACACGGCCACGCTGGCCCAGCTCGACGCGCTGCCCGGCGTCGGACCGGTGCTCGCCCAGCGGATCCTCGACCACCGGGAGCGGCACGGCGGCTTCCGGTCGGTCTCCGACCTGCGCCAGGTCGAGGGCATCGGCGACGCCCGGTACGAGCAGCTCAAAGAACTGGTGACGGTGTGAACCCCGCGACCCACACCGAGGCTCGCGAGATACCCGATCTGCGGCTGGCCGGGCTGGCGGTGGCCGCCTGGCTGGCCGCCCTGGCCGGCCTGCACCTCACCGCGGCGGCGACGGCCACCGTGGCCGCCGTCGCCGGCGGCCTGGCCACCCTCCTCGGTCTCCACCTGTGCGGCCTGCTGGGCCGGCCGGCCGCCCCGGTCCGCCGGCTCGGCTGGCTCGCGGTGGCCGTGCTGCTCGGGGTGGTCTGCGGCGCGACCGCCACCGCGGCCCGGGTCGCGGTCCGCGACGCCGCGCCGGTGCGGGCGCTCGTGCAGGAGCGGCCCCTGGTCACCGTCGAGCTGGTGGTCCGGGACGACCCGCGCCCGATCCGGGGCGTCGCCGGCCGGCCGGCCATCGTGCTCCTCCGCGCCGACCTGCTCCGTCTGACCGACTCCACCGACCGGCAGGTGGCCGGATCGGTGCGGGGCCTGGTGCTGGCGAGCGATCCGGCCTGGCGGACGCTGCTGCCGGGGCAGCGGGCGACCGCGCGGGGACGGCTGATGGCCCCGCGCGGCGGGGACCTGACCGCAGCGGTGCTCTCGGCGACCGGGGCGCCCACCCTGCACGGCCCGCCGCCCTGGGTGCAGCGGGCCGCCGGCGCCCTCCGGGCCGGGCTGCAACGCGCGTGCGAGCCGCTCCCCGACGAGCCGGGCGGGTTGCTGCCCGGCCTGGTCGTGGGCGACACCAGCCGCCTGCCGCCGGCGGTGGAGGAGGACTTCCAGACCACCGGGATGACCCATCTGAATGCGGTGTCCGGTGCGAACGTGTGATAGGGGTAGTGATACTCTACCACGCCATGAGCGGGGTGAAGCCAGGTCTGCGAGCCGTCGTCAACGCGGTCATCTATGCCCGAGTGAGCGAAGACGACAAGAAGCAGCGTCGCTCTGTTGGCGAGCAAGAGCAGGAGTGCCGCGAGGCTGCGACCGAACAGACCTGGACTGTCGCCAAGGTGTTCGTCGACAACGACCGGTCGGCAAGTCGGTACGCCAAGAAGACGCGCGAAGAGTACGTCAAGCTACTCGACTACCTCGCCACTGAGCACGTGGATGTGCTGATCCTGTGGGAGTCATCTCGTGGCGGTCGAGAACTCGAAGGTTGGGCAGGTCTGCTCAACCTGTGCCGGCGGCGCGGCGTCCGCATACACGTCGTCACCCATCGCCGGACCTACGATCTCGACAACCCGCGTGACTGGCGCACCTTGGCAGAGGACGGGGTTGACTCAGCGTACGAGAGCGAGAAGACCCGAGAGCGCATCCTGCGGTCTGTGCGCGCCAAGGCGGCGAGCGGTAAGCCACACGGGAAGCTGCTCTACGGGTACCGGCGGACGTACGACGACCGAGGCAACTTCATCGCCCAGGTGCTACACGACGAGCAGGCGGCTGTGGTCCGCGAGGCAGCCAAGCGGGTTGCAGGTGGGGAGGCCTGCTACTCGATCGCTCGGGACTTCAACGCCCGGAGCATCCCCACACCGCGCGGTGGCGAGAAGGGGTGGACGCTCAGCCAGATCAGCCGCATGTTGCAGAACCCTGGATACATCGGGAAGCGCGTACACAACGGCAAGATCGTGGGTCAGGCTGACTGGCCGGCGATTCTTGATGACGAGACGTACGCGGTCTGCCGGTCGATCCTGACCGACCCACGGCGGAAGACTCAGAGAGACACCGCCGTGCGCTACCTGCTGTCCGGTGTCGCTGTCTGCGACGTGTGCAACGGACGGATGAGAGTGCAGAAGAACCGCACCCACTACGCCTACCTGTGCGCCGATCGGTTCTGCGTGAGCGTGAAGACGACGGTTCTCGAAGACTTCGTGACGGCCGTTCTGATGGCTCGGCTTGCTCGCCCCGACGCTCTCGACCTGCTCAACCCTGAGCAAGATGCGAACAGCCGTGCCCAGGCAGAGCAGGAAGCCAAGGAGAAGCGGGCACAACTCGCTGCCTGGTACGCCGCTGCGGCACAGAACAAGCTGACGCCAGACGGGCTGGCAGCCATCGAGGGTCCGTTGCTTGCTCAGATCGAGGATGCCGAGCGACGGGCAGAGCACGTTGATGTGCCCCCGCTGGTGCGGGACCTCGTCGGGCCCGGCGTAGAGCAGAGGTGGGAGCGGCTGACCATCGGCCAACGGCGCGAGGTGGTGGCACTCGTGCTCGACTTGCGGGTGGGGAAGACGTACCGGGGCGCGCGCACACTCGACCCTCGCCGGCTCGGCAACTCCCGCTGGCGGGGCGACAGCAAGACGTGGGGCGAGGGCGGGCTGTAGGCCGTCCAGGTCAACCCTGCCTCTGCCTGCGCCGGGCGGTTGCGAGCTGAGTTCGCACGGTGTTCTTGGGTAGCTTGAGCCGCTCGGCAAGCCAGTTGATGGGTTCGCCAACCCCCGCCTCTTCAAGCCGCTTGAACGTGGCGAGCAGTCCCCCGTAGTAGGCGTCTGGCTGCTCACGTGGTGATTCCGGCATGGCGCTGAGTGTCTCCTTCAAGGCTCGGGCGCTGATGCCGGACAGGTGGTGCGCCTGCTGCTTGCCCCGCACCTCCTCCTGCATCTCGACGAGGTGCCGCTCGATCCGGCGCATGATGCCGGACGTCATGCCGCGAACTCGCGTCCTTGGGTCGGCATCGTCGGCGAGCCTCAGAAGCACCTCGCTGGGTCCTTGGGAGATCGGCTGACCCTCATCGAGGTGCCAGCGAGCCGTGATTACCCAACCCGCTTCGGCGCGGTTGCGCTCGATCATGTGCTTGTCGGTCATGGAGTCCATCGTTTCAACCGCAGCGACGAGACGTCAAGTCCGGGTCTGACAATCCAGGGTTGACAAGATGGGACTGATTCCCCTAACCTGTGCTCCTGCCGCTGGTGCGGCGAACAGCGACGGCTGCGCCCAGCGGTAGGGCAGCGGCGAAGGACAACAGGAAGGAAGCGATGAAGAGCCCGACCGGCGGGCTCACCTCAACGAAGGGGGATGGTCCCCATCTCCAGCAAGACCGAGACGCCGCGCCCCAAGGAGTGGCAGGACTACATCGACAGGATCGTGGCGGAAGCGCCTCCACTCTCGCCGGAGGTACGCGCCCGACTGCGTCGTCTGCTTGCACCTGCATGAGGGCGAGGACTGCGCTCGGCGGTGCGGCCGGCGAGGGCTGATGGCGCGCAAGCTATGGGAGGGCGGTGAGCAGTTCCTCATGCTTGGTATCGAGATGTGTGACGAGCTTGCCGTCAACCCAGCGATCAGACCGCTCTACGTTCGCCTCGTCTTCGGGGCGTACGCCAGGGCGAACGACATCGGGCACGCCGAGTTCGACCCAGGGGAGATGTCGCGCGTACTTGGCGACGTCACCCAGCAAGGCGAGCTGATCCCGGCGAACCGGCAGACGTTGTACTCGGCTCTCCGTCAGGCTGAGTCGTTCGGGATGATCCTGCCCGGCTCCGGCGTGCGCTGCGTCGTTCTGCCTACAGGGTTCAGGCGGGGTGGTGCCGGGCGAAGCTGCCACTGGCACAAGGTCGGCCTCGACCGTCGCAGGCGACGAGTATCGCCACGGCATACATAACTACGGCAGTTCGTATGCCGCTGACGTACCTCACGCCATCAGTTGTATGACTCGGTCGGCAACGCAACTCACTGAGCTGCGACGTTGCCGGCTCCTCTTGATCTATCTCAGGCGAAGTCGCCATAGCTGCGTGCGTCATGCGCTGGCAACGGCGAGCCCGAGCTGTCAACTGATCTCGCTCGCCGGCCGGAGGCCGGCTCCCATCACTGCCATCAACACAAGCCGGCCGGAGGCCGGCTCCTTCCTCATGCCTTCAAGGAGGCAAGAACCAGTGAACGTCCTAACCCCTGCCGGTGCTCGGCAGGCTCGGGAGCTTGCTGAACAACGGTTCGCCCTAGCGTTCGACGCCAAGGCGGACGCCGCTGCTCGGCTCGCTCGGGCCCACCAAGCCGGCGAGCCTGACGACGTCATCGCCGCTGCCCGCACGGACGTCGTCAGAACCAAGCGGCTCTACGCCGGCGCTCGGGCAGCGCTCGACCAAGCGATCAGGGCCGAGCGCGATGTCCTTGCCAGGCACCGCATCACCTGGCGGGAGCCTCGCCCGTGAGTCTGCTCGCCATCCTGCCGGCGCTTGCCCAGGCAAGTCCGCCTCGTGCGCTCTGACGGCTTGCCCCACCCCTACTCCTCGCCTTGACCGCTGCCCATAGCGGTCTCAGCACCAGTAACCCACTCCGTGGCCGGATGCCCGGCCGACGACCCATCAGAGAGAAGGTTCACCACCCGTGGCTACTGCCAAGAAGAACACCACGCCCAACCCCGTCGAGGCCCTGGCCCAGGCTCGCGCTCTAGTCAGCCAGTGGGAGGCCGAGCACGAGCAGGCCAAGGAGGCTGCCGAAGATCTGTTCGCTCGGCTCGACGGCGGCGACGAGACCGTGACCGGACTCGATCTGGCCACCGCTGAGGCGGAGATCAAGCGCACGGAGCACCTGCTCGGCATGGCTCGCAAGCGCATCCCGGCGGCGGAGCGCGCCGTCAAGCTGTACGAGGGCCGCACCAACCCGGTGCTCGCCGAGTACCTGCACGGGATCATCGAGGAGCACCGGTTCAGTTTCGGCCTCTTCGGCATCCCGGTCGAGGTGGTACCGCAGCGGCCGGAGAAGGTGACCGCCCCGGCGGCGTACCTGTGGCAGACCGAGGGAGCCGACTACGACTACAAGACCGGCAGGCAGACCGGCATGGTCAACCTCCTGGTCGCTGTGCCCTCCGATGGGCTCGACCATGTCCGGCAGGCTTGCAGCGCGGCCGTCCACAAGCTGATCCGCGATGCCGGCCGCGCCGACGTGCGGGATTCGGTGGCGACATACCCGGACCACTTCATCCTGAGCGTCCACCTGGTGGACCTTGAGCCCTTCATGCCCGTGATCAGCGAGGGGTCGACCACGACCGGCAACGACCTCGCGCGGGAGGTAGGCGGACTCGCGGCCGTGCGGAGCAAGCAGTGGATCGATGACCCGCGCACTGGTCGCATGGCGAACACCCACACGATCATGTACCGGAAGCCATCGGGTGAGGTCATCGCTCAGACGCGCGACGGCGACACGGTGCGGCGCAAGGTGCGAGTGAACTTCACGGTGCACGGCATCCATCGCAACATCGACGCTGGCGAGCTGGCCAAGTTCGTTGACGACGCGATCGAAGACGTGAAGGGCACCTTCTCCGCCGGCCTCGGTCGGGTCGAGTCGGCCAAGGTGACTGACCGAGAGTTGACCAAGGTGAACGCCGAGGTGGTGGCCATCGTGAGCGGCGGCTACGTCGCGCGTCCCGCCCTGGCGGTGACGGCTGAGCTGATCCTGATCAGCAAGGCCGCTGCCTGACGGAGGCAGTGCGGGCAGGGGCACCGCGGAGTGCCCCTGCCCGGCCCCGTAGGCGCCACCCCTAGCCCCAGCCATCCCTGATCAACAACAGGCGCTCTCCGTGGCTCTCAGCGGGCTACGGGGAGCGCCCTAGCTCTGTATGGAGACAGACCGAGTGAGCGAGACTATCGAGCAACAGCGCCGCCAGCGAGGCGAGTGCATCGAGTGTGGCAACCAGCTCCCCGAGGACCGGAGCGGCAAGCGGCTCTACTGCGACGAGGCGTGCCGACGCCGGCAGGATCGAGCGGAGCGCCGAGCGGAAGCGGCCAAGGCGGACCGGCGGAAGTGCGAGCACTGCGGCGGCGCGATGACCGGCAAGCGGGCGGGAGCCCGCTACTGCTCCAAGCGATGCACGGGCTCAGCCGCGCGTCTCCGCCAGCCGGCGGCAGAGCCAGCCGGCGCGTGCGGGCACTGCGGCGCGACGCTGCCGCCCAAGCCTCGCGGCAGGCGTGGGCCGGCACCGGCCTACTGCGGGCCGACCTGCAAGGGCAAGGCCAGGCATGTCCGCACGTACGTCCCGACCCCACGGCAGACAAGCAGGCCGCAGGCGCAGAAGTACAAGCCGGGGCACCGGTTCGACGACCTGGTCCTGATCGAGCGGCGGGGCAAGGTCAACGGTTCCTGCCGAGTCATCTGCCGATGCGAGTGCGGCAACGTCAGGGACTACAACCTGAGCAACCTCCGCAACGGCGTGACGACCAACTGCGCCGACCGAAACCGCCACCCTGACCCGAGAGCCAGGCAGGCACCACCGGCTGACTACGACTCTGCGCACAAGCTGGTGCGCCGGCTCAACGGCCGCGCCTCGGCGCATCTCTGTCGGTGTGGCAAGCAGGCTGAGCAGTGGGCGTACTCGCATGCCGACCCGGACGTGATGCGCGACGGCGAGGGGCGAGAGCATGGCCAGCCGTTCAGCACTGATCCCGCCCACTACTCGCCGATGTGCCGTAGCTGTCACGCGCGATTCGACCGGGCGCACGCCCGGCACTTCGGAGACCGGCTCTCGCTGTTCCATCACGCGCTCTGGCTGGCCACAACCACCGATGCGACGTCGTACGACACCATCGAATCCTGATCGATAAACGCCGATTGACCCTGAAGCCGTGGCACCAGATATCTCGGGGACTATCCCTGGTCATGCCTGGGAATCAGGGTCGATAGGCGTCCTGATCACATGTACACCGTGGCGCGATGGCTCCTGCTATCACACGGCGGTCGGGGCGACGGGTCGAGGGGGTCGTACCCCCAGGTACCGTGCCGCCCGACGAGCCGCACGCGGGCAGGACGGCGGGCGCTCGGAGAAGCCTCAAGGAAAAGCCATATGAGCGGGCTACTCGTCGTCCTTGCTCTCAGGCGGATCTGCCAGTCTCCAGATGAACTGCGGGATGCGAGCGCCGCCCCACAGCGCCACGCCGTATGTCACGCGCGGACTGAGTTCATAGAGTCGATCGCGGATGTACGTCATGCTCCAACGGTCGTAAATGGTGACGTGCTCGTTGCTGGCGAGTACCCTGCGCCCGGTCGTGACTAAAGAACACACTTTCCAGGTCGGCATCTCGCCGTGCTGGTCGAGTAGTTCGAGGATTTCGCGCTCGACGGCCTCTTGCATCTCGATTGCCGATCGTCTCTTGCCCACGGTTGTTAGTCTTCCCCGGCCTCTCCCGTCGCCTGCTCGCGACGCGTGACCTTGATGCCGACGATGGCATTAATACTCTCCCACCGCTCCCACGTCATCGGTGGGGACTCGGCGAGTTGGCGCTCAACCCACGCATCCACGGCTGCATCCAAGGCTGCATTCTCGGCTGCCTCCCGCTCTTCGCGGCGTCGCTCCTTGGCGGTGCTCATGGTTGCACTCCTTGCCAGTTGGTTAGCCGAACAGCGTCCCTTGATCGCCCTTGTTGACTCGCTTCTGCGCCTGGAAGTAGGGCAGCAGGGTGTTGGGCAGGTTGGGGCGCTTGCCTTGAAGCAGCTCCTCAACGGTGATTAGTTGCACCCTCGGGAACTTCTGGCCGTTGGCAGGGTGGGAGTAGAGGCCGCTATGGTTCGCAGCTTCGATCATCGCCTTGGTGGGCTTCTGCATGCAGATGAAGACACCCATCCCCGCCCGCTGGGACTGCACGGTTCCGATCAGGTCCCGTACATGTGCCGGGTTGGTCGCGCCGCCCTTCACTGAAACGAGGATCTTGTCAGAGTTGCCCTTGCCGTCGATCGGGAACCTGATCACGCCATCGATGCCGCGATCCCCCACCTGCTTCTCGTTCGGCTGACCGTCGATGGTCATCACGCACCAGCGCTCGAACTCGAACGGCGAGCGCTTGAAGAGGGCTTGGGCCCCTGCCAGGTCTCGGGGGATGCCGAGGACCTCGTAGGTCTTGCGGACTCCCTCGCCGTAGGTATGGCGCAGCCGGGCATCGATCAAGTCGATAGCAAGCGTTGTCACGTCGATGCCGACCCATCGGCGGCCGAGCTTCTGGGCGGCATCGATAGTCGTGCCGCAGCCTGCGAAGGGGTCTAGGACAACGCTCCCCTCGCTCGACGCCATGGCGAGGATGCGCTCTAGAAGGGCTAGAGGCTTCTGGGTGGGATAGCCGAGACGTTCTGCTGCCCGCGAATTGATCGGCAGGATGTCGGTCCAGATGTCGCCGATGGGACGACCGCGCTGCTCTTCCAGGTAGCGCTTCATCTGTGGAACCCGGCCCGGGGCGGTCTGGACTACGATCCCTTGCTCGTACGCCTCCTGCATCCGCTCTCTGGTCCACCTCCACACCCGCGTAATCCCGAGAAATTCATAGGTAAGGTTGGGGCGATCCGGGTTGGGGTTTAGGAGGCTTGCGAGCCGGTAGAGCCGACCATCGGGATCACGGTAGCGGTACTTCGACTTCGTGCGTTCGTCCAGGTCGTTCTCATCGTAGGGCTGGAATACAGCATCTTCGTTCCAGAGGCTATCTTCCGACTTCGCATAACCCAGGATGACATCATGGTTGTTGGGCAGCCTGCGAGTCATCAACCCCTTAGGATTGGTGCGCTGCCAGATAATCTCGTTACGGAAGTTTCGAGCATCGAAGATGGCATCAAGCAGGATCTTGAGGTAGTGGCTGGCTGTTGGGTCGCAGTGCAAGTAGAGCGAGCCGGTCGGCTTCAGGACGCGGCGCAGTTCGATAAGCCGAGCAGTCATCATGACCAAGTAGGCGAGAACGTCGTTGTCGCCGAGCAGCTTGCGCATAGCCTCTAGCGCATCCTTGACCGCGTTAGGCGCATCCCCGTTCAGCAAGTCGATGTACAGCGCCTCGGCCTCATGGCTCCAAGTCCACGTGTCGTCGAACGCTTCGATCTGCGCCTGCGCCTCGTCGCCGCCCTTCTCCTTGAAGAGGACGTTGTATGAGCGATTCGAGTTGAAGGGGGGGTCAAGGTATACGAGATCTACGGATTCCGACGGTATATGTTCGCGCAGTACATCGAGGTTGTCGCCGTAGTAGAGCTTGTTCAACCACTGCCCCGTCTCGATCTTGCGTCGCGCCATCGCGCGAGCGTGCCACAGCTGCCCGCCACACGGTAGCCCGCTGTCGGGTTTCGGCTGCGGAGGCGTGCGGGTTGCGCTGGCTGATCTTGGGTGCTAAAGGCAGTTACGGGTATGCATAGATGCGGACACCTTGCGTAAGCTGCGTCCGACTAATCACGCTCGGTAGATGTCGAGCGGGAGGTGCCAAGGGGGAGGGCATGTTAAGCGCGGCGCAGATCATCGCTCAGTTGGTGGAGGCGGCGTGAGCGGCTTCTACGTAGACCCGGCGGGCATGAACGGTCTGTACAACTTGCTTCACCGGGCGTCTGAAGACGCCGCAGACATCCTGGGCTACACAACCCGTCACTGCGATCTGACGTTCGACCAAGAGGGCCTGCTCTTCATGCTTGCCGGCCCGCACCATATGGCCTACCGCCGGATGACCGAAGGGCTGGAACGGCTCAAGACCCTGACCCAGGGTGCCGCCACTCAGGTCAACTTGGCGCAACGCGAGTACGCCACCTCCGACACATCTGCCGCAGCTCATCTGGACAAGAGCTATCCCGGTGCCCGCGACCCTTCCAGCCTTCGTGGCACGCTTGCCGGTCCCAGCCGGCCGGACCTGTGGCCCACTACGTCTCGCGCGGCCTTCGCTGACACCGCTGAGCCGACGGCGCGGCTGGTGCCACCCAACTACGCCACCGGCATCGAGATGTTCCAGATCAATCCACTGGCGGATCTGGTCAGCCCAGCGGCGTGGCTCCGGCAAGTCAGCGTGTGGCTGTTCGGAGAAGACCCGTTCGAGGGCTGGGGCAAGGCGTTCAGCGGCGACTGGGACTCCTACGTCCACTGCGCCGCCGCTTGGCGGATCATCGGCAACGCGCTGGACGACCTTGGCCGCAACCTGATCACCGGTGCTGCGGACGTGCCCGAGGTGTGGCGAGGCAACGCGGCAGAGGCAGAGCAGGAGTACCAACTATCGCTCGCCTCGGCAGCCCGCGCGCTGCATCCTGTCTGTGACCAGTATGCGGATCTGTACACCCGGGCAGCCGAGGCGGCCAAGCAGCTCTATTCCGTGGTTACCGGTCTGATCAGCAAGCTGATCGACGTGCTCATCGTCATCAACGTCGCCTCGGCGGTAGGTACGGCCACGATCGAGACCGGTGTTGGTGCCGTAGTCGGCTACGGGGTGGCTGCCTACTACGCCTGGCAGGCGTACGACCTGTACAACGAGATCTCGACCTTCTATGGCAACGCCGAAGCGACCTTCAAGGGCATCGCCGGCTCGATCGAGATGGTCAAGGCCGGCATGGAGGTTTCGTCACTGCCCGACCTGAAGCCGTACCAGCACCCACAGGTGGCACGGTGACTGACGACATCACCCGGGAGCCCCTTGCTCGCGCGGTTCTCGCCCAGCTAGCCCGCACCCGAGGCCCTAACGATCCCCTTGGCTCACTCGCCCATACTGTTCTCAGCGGTGAGGCAGACCTTCGCACCGCCGCGTCCATGTCTTGGCACGGCTCGGCATTACATGCCTCCTTCGCCGAGGCTGTTGCCGACCGTGACGCGCTCTCAGCCGAGGAGCGGGCCGAGTTCGAGCGACAGGCTCGGCTGCTACACGATGCGGGCGACCTTGCGATGCTGGACGTGGATGACGCAGACGACGGAGACCGCCGCGAGGAGGGCCGACAACGGTGAGCATCTGGACGCGCTGGAAGATCGCCATCCCGCTGCTCGGGCTCAGCCTGCTGTTGCTCGTTCCCTCGGTGTTCGGTGCGTGGGCCTGGTGGTCAGTGAGTGGCCCGGCATACAAGGCGATGACTGTGCTCATCTGCTTGGTCGTCGCTGGCTGTGTGGGTCTGTCCCTGTCGATCGGGCTCAAGCAGACGAGAGACGTGCCGTGGCTGCGTATCGGCCTCGTTGTGGTGGGGATGCTCGCCACCTGTGGCCTAGCGATCGCCCGCAACTCGGTGTGAGCCTGAGGGCCCGGTCTGATAACCGGGCCCTCTCGGACGACCGTCAAGCAGCTCCGGCCCACTCAGCGAGATCCTGCCGCGCGTATAGGTCGGCGTTCCCGCTCTTGCCTCGGGGAGTGGGAACCTTCCCGACTCGCCGTTGGAGGCGCTTCTTCGCTGCGTCGAGCTTCCACGGGATCACTCCGGCGTCTACCGCCTCGCGTAGCGTCAGGAAGTCCCCGACAGGGCTTGATAGGCCGTTGACCTGCGATGTCTCCGGGGACCGGGGACATGCAAGCTGGCGCGCCTCGCTCGCGGTCAGGTAGGCAACCTGCGTCTCGGTGGCCTGTCCGCCGACGACTACCTGCCACCGGCCGAGGGTCCGCGATGGCCGGGGCATGGCTGCCTCGGGTACGAGCATTTTCCAGTTGTTGGCGGTGTACCGGGCGAGACACCGGATGCCGAAGTTCTCCCGCGCCTCGGGCCCACCGATGGCGCGAGCGGTCAACATCTGCGCGATGGCCAGCACGTTGACCTTGGCGCTGCGGCCCATGAAGAGAAGGTCGGCCAGCGCCGACACGGCAGGGGACCGCTTCGGGTCACCCTTGCTGCGAGCCTCGGCCCAGAAGTTGACCAGTTGCCCGATGGTCGCGTTCAACTCCTCGGCGATGACCAGCACACGGGGACCGCAGTCCCAGTCCTCAGCCTCGTGCATGGCCAGCGTGTTCCGCTCATCGGCGAGCACCGCCAGTCGCACGAGCGCGTCATGCATATGCGCGGGCTTGGTGCAGTAGTCGACGCCAGCCAGGCCGAGGGCCCAACGGTGCGAGCCCTTCCGGTCGAGGATCACCACCCGCCCACCTCGGGCGAGCACCTGCACGGCGACCAGCTCGGCGAGCACGCTCTTGCCTGCGCCGGTCCCGGCGCTCACGGCGATGTGCGGGGAGTCGTCGCGCAGAGACAGGATCACGGGCTGATCGCCTGCACCCTGCCCGATGTAGAACTCCCACTCAGCCAGCCGGGGCAGGTGCTCGGCGACCTGGTCGACACCGACCCGAGCCGGCGGACGCTTACGCACCGTCCACGTGGCGGTTACCCGCGGACCGACCTGCTGCCAGGTCTCGACCAGGTCAGAGACAGGAATCTTGCTGCCGATGATTGAGGAGACAAGCTGCCGCTGTTCCCTGGTCAGGTACGGGGTGTCGGCGACCAGCTCGATGCGCGGGCCCTGGTCGGGACCGGCCGGCCGGCGGAACATAGCCAGCCTCGATGTGATCGGCTCGGCGGCACGCTGCACCGACCAGGCTGCCCGCTGAGCACGCTCAGGCAGCCACCGGATCACCGGCTCCACCCGCTCGCCGTACCAGGTACGTACGGCCACCTCAGCCGGCGACAGAGGCTTGGCCAGCCGGGGCGTGAGGTTGCCCAACCTCGGGTCAACGTGCAGGCGTACGCCGCTCTGCATGCCGAGCGCGGGCGTGAGCGCAGCTAGCGTCGGCGCGATGTACTCGCGGTTGAACCGGCGCATGGTCACCTTGCGCCTGAGCCGGTAGCTCACGACCAGAGCAGCCGAGCCAGCCAGTGAGCCGACCTGCTCAGGGTGAGCCGCCGCCAGCACAGCCGTAGCCGGTGCGGCGAGCCGGATCACCTGACGCTGCCAACCGCTGAGCCGGCCGGCACCCCGGCTCAGGTACGGGTACCCGGTCTTGCCGCTGAGCGGCCTACCGGAGACGTACCGGTAGGCCACCCGCGACACGGTGTGCTTGCGCCGTAGCCGGCGGATCGCACGCTCAAGCTCAGTCACGCCGCCACCCCGGCAAGCTCAGGGGTACGACCGTTGGCGGCAGTCTCCGCAGGCTGCGCCGGGGACGGCGAGCCAGCCGAGCGGGTAGGCCGGTACCGCTTCACGGTCGCCAGCGAAACCCCGGCAAGCTCAGCGATCCGAGCGTGAGTCGCGTCCGGCTCGGCGAGGTGAGCCGACATGATCCGGTCAGCCGACGTGAGCGAGCGGGGGACAGGCTTGCGGCTCGGTTCGCTGGTCCGCTTGGCCGGCTGAGCCTTGACCGGCTCAACCGCCGCTGGCTCAGGCTGGCTCGGCTCAACGGTCGGCAGGCTCACCGGCTCAGGCTTGGCCGGCGCGATGGTCGGTCGGCTCACCGACTCAGGCTGACTGGCGAGCACCTTGCCCCGGCGGCTCAGCACCTCGACGGCGATCAAGAACGCCAGCGGCGGCACAGCGGCAACCGCCCGTGCAATCCACGTCGGTTCGGCGCTGGCAACGTTGGCGGCAAGGGTGGCGACTACGCCGAACGCGATAGCCAGCCGCGCGGAGAGTCGAGGCTTCCGGCCGTTGCGCTTGTCGTCGAGCACGGCGAGCGAGCCGACCAGGACCAGGCCGTCAACCGAGAGCGGGAGCACGGAAGCCACCGAGGGGTGCTCGCCAGCCTCGCGGGCGACGTCGTAGATGTGGGTGAACGATGCGTAGCCAGCGACCAGGGCGACCAGGGCGGTAGTCAGGCGAGACGTAACGGAAGTGAGGTTCACTGGGAGGACTCCTCAGAAGCGGGTGGGGACGCTCGGGACGTCCGAGAGGTGGGCGATGCCGTCGGCTACCTGCTCCGCGTGCTGCTCAGTCAGTCGGCGAGCGATGACGAAGGGCGCGAGCATGGCGAGCGGTCCGCCGATCAGGACCAGGGCGAGCGCGTAGGCGGCAGTGGTGTTCATCGGTCACCCGCCAGCGCCTCCGAGCGGCAGGGGATGCACCGGCCGGCAGGCTGGCCAACGTGCCCCGGCTTGTGGCACCGGTCGCCACCGGCAGTCATCGGAAGGGCAGCGCCTCGCCGCTCGACGTAGGCCGGAGCGGGGGCGTGCTTGTTCTTCGGAAGGAATCGACGCCAGTCACGCGCGCTTGCGCGCGTCTTCTCCTTCGATTGGTCTTCAGAACTTCGGGTGACACTCTGGCTGTCACCCCCGGCGGCCCGATCTGTCACCCCGGCCGGCGGATTCGTCACCCCCGAGGCGGAATCCGTCACCCCCTGGCCGGTCACCAGCCGATAGACGCGGGTGGCGATGCCAGCCACCTTGGACACGACCAGGCGACCGAGCTGCACCAGCTTGGCAAGGCAGCGCTGTACGGTCCGCTCGGAGCAGCCGGCGTAATCGGCGATAGTGGCGACCGAGGGCCAAGCGTTGCCCTCGTGGTTGGCGTGAGCGGCGATGGCGATAGCCACGGCACGCTCGTTCTTCCCGAGATCCTTCGTGGCCAGCATGGCGGCCTTGACAGCTACACTCACAGCGGGCGGACCTCCTGTGTCCGTCAAGAGCCCGGACCACAGGTGTTGGCGCACCTGCCGGGCTCGTTCTCTACTCACCTCGCTATCTCGCGTTCACTGGCTCGAACGTGGCCATCGTCGTCGGGGCGGTGCTGCTGCTCGCCCGATGGGCCCGGGCCGGTCCCCGGACCGCCGCCGCGCTCTGCGTAGTCGCCCTGATCGGGTTCGTGATCCTGGTTCGGCCGTCGCCGAGCGTGGTCCGCGCGGCGGCGATGGGAGCCATCGGCCTGGCCGCGCTCGCCGCCGGGCGATCCCGAGCCGCGCTGCCCGCCCTCGCCGCCGCGGTCACCGTGCTGGTGCTGGTCGACCCGGAGCTGGCCGGGGACCCCGGTTTCACGCTCTCCGTGTGCGCCACCGCCGGGCTGCTGCTGCTCGCTCCCGGGTGGCGGGACGGCCTGCGCCGGCGGGGCGTACCGGCAGGGCTGGCCGAGGCGCTCGCCGTGCCGGCCGCCGCCCAGCTCGCCTGCGGTCCGGTGATCGCCGGCCTGTCCGGCACGGTGAGCCTGGTCGCGGTGCCGGCGAACCTCCTGGTGGTGCCGGCCGTCGCGCCCGCCACCGTGCTCGGCGTGCTCGCCGCCGTGGCGTCGCCGGTCTGGCCGGCGGGTGCCGAGTTCGCCGCCTGGCTGGCGAGCTGGCCGGCCTGGTGGTTGGTGACGGTGGCCCGGCAGGGGGCCCGGTTGCCCGCCGGGACGCTGCCCTGGCCGGGCGGGGTGACCGGCGCCCTGCTGCTGGCCGCCCTGAGCGTGGCCCTGCTGCTCGCCACCCGCCGGCCGCTGCTCCGGCGGCTCGTCGCGGTCGGCGCGGTCGCGGCGGTGCTCGGCGCGCTGCCCGTCCGGCTGCTGGCCGCCGGTTGGCCACCGGCCGGCTGGGTGGTGGTGGCCTGCGCGGTGGGGCAGGGCGATGCCGTCGTGCTGCCGGTCGCCGCCGGCCGGGCGGTGGTGGTCGATGCCGGCCCGGACCCGGCCGGCGTGGACGGGTGCCTGCGCCGGCTCGGCGTACGCGAGGTCCCGCTGCTGGTGGTCAGCCACTTTCACGCCGATCACGTGGGTGGCATCGCCGGGGTGTTCCGGGGCCGGCGGGTGGCGGACGTGGTGACTCCGCAGTGGGCGGAGCCGCCCTACGGCGTGTCCCAGGTACGCGCCGCCGCGCGCGATGGCGGCGCCACGCTGCGTGCCGTGCCGGCGGGCTGGCGGTGGCGGGCCGGGGGAGCGGAGCTGGCCGTGCTCGGTCCGCCGTATCCGCTGCGGGGCAGCCGGTCGGATCCGAACAACAACTCCCTGGTGCTGGCGGCCACGGTGGCCGGGGTGCGGATCCTGCTACCCGGCGACGCCGAGACGGAGGAGCAGCGGGCCCTGCTGGAGAGCCTGCCGCCCGGTGGTGTCCGGGCCGATGTGCTGAAGGTGGCCCACCACGGGTCGGCCTATCAGGATCCGGAGTTCCTGGCGGCGGTCCGGCCCGCCATCGCCCTGGTGTGCGTGGGCGCGGACAACGACTACGGGCACCCCAACCCGGGCCTGCTGGACCGGCTCACCCGGGCCGGCGCGCGGGTGCTGCGGACCGACACGGACGGGGACGTCGCCGCGGTCCGGGACGGCTCCGGCCTCGCGGTGGTGGCCCGGGGCGTGGGGCCGGGGCGCCGGGGTGGCCGGTGACCGGCTGATCGAAGCGGATTGTTGGGATAGCAGGCGGATCGACTCAAATGTCTGGATTAGCGCTGAGTGCAGGCTGTGCCATCACAGTCACCGATGAGCAGGCACGATCCGGTCGGGGGCCGTGCGAATATGGGCGACGTGACCCCCGCCAGCCTGCCTCCTATTCTGCTCGTTCTCGGCGACGAGGAGCTGCTCGCCACGCGAGCGGTCTCCGAAGCCGTCGCCCGGGCCCGCAGCGTCGACCCGGACGTGGACGTCCGCGAGTACCAGGCCGGCTCCCTGACGGTGGGCGAGATCGCCGAGATGCTCAGCCCGTCGCTGTTCGGCGGCCACCGGGTGCTCGTGCTCCGCGCCGGCCAGGACGCCCGCAAGGATCTGGTCGCCGCGCTGCTGGCATACGCGAAGAACCCGGACCCGGACGTGCAGCTCGTGGTGTTGCACCTCGGTGGCGCGAAGGGGAAGGCGTTCGCCGACGGGCTGCGCGCGGCGGGCGCGACCGTGGTGCCCGCGGCGAAACTCAAGGGGCACCGCGAGCGGGTGGCCTTCGTGCGGGACGAGATCCGCCGCAGCGGGGGCAGGTGCACCGAGGACGCGGCCGAGGCGCTGATCGCCGCCGTCGGCACCGACCTGCGGGAGCTGGCGGCCGCCTGCGCCCAGCTCGTCGCCGACACCGACGGCCGGATCGGGGCGGACACGGTGGCCCGCTACTACCGGGGCCGGGTGGAGGTGACCGGCTTCACCGTCGCCGACGCGACCATGGTCGGTGACGTCCCGGCCGCCCTGGAGGCGTTGCGCTGGGCGCTGCACGTCGGTGTCGACCCGGTGCCGATCGCCGACGCGCTCGCCGACGGAGTTCGGACGGTGGCCAGGGTCGCCTCCGCCGGGCGGGGCAGCCCCTATCAGCTGGCCAGCAGCCTGGGCATGCCGGCGTGGAAGATCGAGCGGGCCCAGCGGCAGGGCCGGGGCTGGACCCCGGAGGGCCTGGTGGCGGCCATGCGGGCGGCCGCCGAGTGCAACGCGGCCGTCAAGGGCGGCTCCGACGACCGGGCGTACGCGCTGGAGCGGGCGGTCTTCTCGGTCGCCGCGGCCCGCCAGGGTGGCGCCCGGTGACCCGACCCGCCCGGTCCTGGGCGATGGTCCCGACCGACGCGGAGCGGTATCGCCCGCTCTACGCCCGGGTCCTCGGGCTGCGCTTCGTCAACCCGGGCGGGGTGCTCTGCTTCCTCTTCTTCGAGGGGGCGGTGGCGCTCGCCGTGCTGCTCGCCCTCGCCGAACTGGTCACCTGGTGGGCCGTGCTGGTGCTGCCGGCGGCGGTGGCGGTGATGGTGAAGCTCAACGACATGGTCGCCGAGGTGGTGATCCGCACCGCGGCCCAGGTGCCGGAGCAGGAACGGGACCGCTTCCGCCGGCAGATCGAACCGGTGGTGGGGCGGGCCCGCGTGCCGTCGACGGCCCGGGCGCTGCCCGGCGCGGCCCACCCGGGCGACCCGGCACTGCGAGCGGCCCACCCCGGCGACCCGGCGCTGCGAGCGGCCCACCCCGGCGACCCGCTGCTCCGCCCGGCGGGAGCGGACCCCACCCGCCCCGACCCGTTCCGCTGACCAGCCGCCCGCCGCGCCAACTCACCCCGACTCCGCCGCCGCGCCGCCCGCCGGCATTCGGGCAAGATCCGGGCAACTCGCCCGAACCTGCTGCCTCCCAGCATGGTGAGACGGCAGGTTCCCTGATGTTGCGTCCCGCTGAGGCGGCACGTGCCCCGACCCTTGCCGCGTCCGCCGAGACGGCGGCAGGGTCCGGTGAGGTGGGTGGAAGGCCGCCGAGGGCCGGGAAACGCGGACAGCCGGAAGCCCCGGGGCGGGTGCCCCGGGGCTTCCGGTCAGGTCTGAAGGCGCTCGTCAGGCCGAGAACGAGGCGACGCGCTGGGCGATCGCCGACTTCCGGTTGGCCGCCTGGTTGGCGTGGATGACGCCTTTGCTGGCAGCCTTGTCCAGCTTGCGGGTGGCATCCCGCATCAGGGTGGTGGCCAGCTCGGTGTCGCCAGCCTCGGCAGCCTCGTGGAACTTCCGGATGGCGGTCTTCAGCGACGACTTGACCGACTTGTTACGCAGCCGGCGCTTCTCGTTCTGCCGGTTGCGCTTGATCTGGGACTTGATGTTCGCCACGCGACAGCCTCGTCTTGATAGCTCGGGTTGGTCTGCTTTCGCGCACGACGAGCATGCGTCATCGCCGCGCGAAAGGCCAGGTTACCAGGTCGGCCGGGACGAGCCAAAACGGCTCAGGCCCAGCCCCGCCGTGCGGCCAGCCAACCGAGTGCCTGCTCGCCGCTCCACCGCTGGTGGACACGGATGTGCGGGGAGGCGGTCGACGGGCCGGCGGCGGCGCTGGTCAGGAAGTATCCGGACAGCGCCGCGAGGGTCACGTCCAGCGCGTCGGCGGGGGCGTCGGCGGCCGCCGGGTGGGTGGCGAAGGCGACGTCCACGGCCAGGCCGCTGGCGTACCCGGTGATCAGCAGGCTGACCAGATCGAACCAGGCCGGCCCGTGACACAGCCAGGTCCAGTCGCAGAGCCACGCCCGGCCGGCCGGGTCGATCAGGAGGTTGTCCACCCGCAGGTCGCCGTGGACCAGCCCGCCGGTGGCCGCGTACCCGGGAAGGCGGGACTCCAGCGCGACCAGCTCCGGGAGCGGGGCCCAGGCCGGCAGCTCCGGCGCGGGCTCGCGGCCGGCGGCCACCTCGCCCCACCAGAGGATGTCGTCCCGGGCCAGGTCGGCGAGGCGGGGCAGCCCGAGCGCCACCAGCTCCGCGGGCGGCTCGGCGAGCGCGGCGGCCACCTCGGCGTACGCGGCGAGGGCGGCGTCCAGCTCGGCCGGGTCCCAGGGCAGCCGGGGGATCCGGCCGTCGACGGCGTCCAGGGCGAGCGCGTACCAGCCGGCCTCGGCCAGCGCCCAGCGCGGGCGGGGGACCGGCAGCCCGGCGGGGAGCCGGGCCAGGATCGCGGCCTCGTGGAAGTACCAGTCGGCCAGCTGCCGCTGGGTGTCCAGCGCCGCCGCCTTGATGAAGATCCGGCCGCCGTCGGGACCGGTGAGCACCGCGGCGAAGCCTCGGGTGAAGCCGGCGCCGGCCACCCGGACCGCCATCGGGGGCCCGCCGAGCCGGGCGGCCACCGCCGCCCGCAGCCCGGCCGGCAGCCCGGCCCAGTCGGGGCGGACGGCGGTCGCCTCGTACGGCACCGGGGGCAGCGAGATCGGTGGCACGTTCCCATGCTGCCGGACGGAGTGTCGTACCACGCTGGCAGCATCCGGGCCGTGGAGACGGACGAGTTCTGGGCGCTGGTCGAGGCGTCCGCCGACGGCGCTCGGACGCCCGACGAGCGGCTGGCCTGGCTCACCGACCGGCTGGCCGGGCGGCCCGCCGCCGAGGTGGTCGACTTCGCGCTGCGGCTGGACGAGCTGCGGGGTCCGGTCGACACCTGGCGGCTCTGGGGCGCCGCCCTGCTCATCTTCGACGGATTCTGCTCCGACGACAGCTTCTTCTACTTCCAGACCTGGCTGATCGGCCGCGGCCGGGCGGCCTACCACCGGGTGCTGGCCGACCCGGACGCGCTCGCCGACCTGCCGGAGGTGCGCCGGCTCGCGGGCCGGCCGATGCGGGACTGGGCCGAGGACGAGCTGCCGGACTGGGAGTGCCTGGACTACGTGGCCGACGAGGCGTACGAGCGGATCACGGGCGAGGAGGAGGGCCTGGACGACGCGGTCGAGGCCCGGGGGCGGGAGCTGCGCTGCTCGCCGGAGCCGGTGGACGAGGCGTGGGACGTGCGGGACTCGAATGAGCTGGCCCACCGTTACCCGCGACTCGCCGCGCTGTTCCCGCTGCCCGGCCGGGGCCGGGCGCCGGTCTGGGAGACTGCCACGCCATGAGGACCGACGACTTCTGGCAGCTGATCGACCGCGCCCGCACCGGCGGTGGGGGAGAGTCCGCGGCGGTCGCCGCCCGCGCGGTCGCCCTGCTCGCCGAGCGGGACCCGGCGGAGATCGTCGGGTACGCCCACCACCAGCGGCGGGTGCTCGCCGCCTCCTACCGGGTCGACCTCTGGGGCGCGGCGTACCTGATCAACGGGGGCGCCTCCGACGACGGTTTCGAATACTTCCGGGGCTGGCTGATGACCCAGGGCCGGGCGGTCTTCGCCAAGGCCGTCGCCGACCCGGACTCCCTGGCCGAGCTGCCGCAGGTCCGGGCCGCCGCGCTCAGCGGCGAGGAGTTCGAGTGCGAGGACATGCTGGCGGTGCCCTGGGAGGCCTACCGGAAGGCGACCGCGACCGAGCTGCCGGCGGACCGTGACCCGGTGCCCGTGCCCGACCTGAACGACTTCTGGGACTTCGACGACGAGGAGGAGGCGCGGCGGCGGCTGCCCCGGCTCGCCGCCCTCTTCGTGGAGCCGCCGGAGGAGTGACGGGGGAGGACCGGCTTTCCCGGCGACGTGGGAGCATAGAGGGGGCCGGCGTCGCGCCGGCCCGCTCACGTCAGCCGACCAGAACGGACCGCTGTGCCACCGACGCTCGATCCCGGCGCGAACGCTCCTGGTGCCACCGACCCGGCGCGCATCAGGAACTTCTGCATCATCGCCCACATCGACCATGGGAAGTCGACCCTGGCCGACCGGATGCTGCAGCTCACCGGCGTGGTCGATCCGCGGCAGATGCGTGCCCAGTACCTCGACCGGATGGACATCGAGCGCGAGCGCGGCATCACCATCAAGAGCCAGGCCGTCCGCATGCCGTGGACCATCCGGGAGGGCGACCGGGCCGGCGAGACCGCCGTGCTCAACATGATCGACACCCCGGGCCACGTGGACTTCACCTACGAGGTGTCCCGGTCCCTCGCCGCGTGCGAGGGCGCGATCCTGCTGGTCGACGCCGCGCAGGGGATCGAGGCGCAGACCCTGGCCAACCTCTATCTGGCCCTCGAGAACGACCTGCACATCATCCCGGTGCTCAACAAGATCGACCTGCCGGCCGCCCAGCCGGAGAAGTACGCCGAGGAGCTGGCCCACCTGATCGGTGGCGACCCGGCGGACTGCATCAAGGTCTCCGGCAAGACCGGCGAGGGCGTGCCGCACCTGCTGGACGAGATCGTCCGGCAGTTCGTGCCGCCGGTCGGCGAGGCCGAGGCCCCGGCCCGCGCGATGATCTTCGACTCGGTGTACGACGTCTACCGGGGCGTGGTCACCTACGTCCGGGTGATCGACGGCCGGATCGAGGCCCGCGACCGGATCAAGATGATGTCCACCGGCGCCGTGCACGAGCTGCTGGAGATCGGCGTCATCTCGCCGGAGATGGTAAAGGCCGGCGCGCTCGGCGTCGGCGAGGTGGGCTACCTGATCACCGGTGTGAAGGACGTGCGCCAGTCCCGGGTGGGTGACACGGTCACCATCAACACCCGGCCGGCGACCGAGGCGCTGGGTGGCTACAAGGACCCGAAGCCGATGGTCTACTCGGGCCTCTACCCGATCGACGGGTCCGACTACCCCAACCTCCGTGAGGCGCTGGACAAGCTCAAGCTCAACGACGCGGCGCTGACGTACGAGCCGGAGACCTCGGGCGCGCTCGGCTTCGGCTTCCGCTGCGGCTTCCTCGGCCTGCTGCACCTGGAGATCATCCGGGAGCGGCTGGAGCGGGAGTTCAACCTCGACCTCATCTCCACCGCGCCGAACGTGGTCTACCGGGCCATCCAGGAGGACGGCGAGGAGATCGTGGTCACCAACCCCAGCGAGTACCCGACCGGCAAGATCGCCGAGGTGTACGAGCCGACGGTCCGGGCCACCGTGCTCACCCCGAACGACTACGTCGGCGCGGTGATGGAGCTGTGCCAGGGCCGCCGGGGCAGCCTGCTCGGCATGGACTACCTCTCCGCGGACCGGGTGGAGCTGCGCTACACCCTTCCGCTGGCCGAGATCATCTTCGACTTCTTCGACCAGCTCAAGAGCCGCACCAAGGGGTACGCCTCGCTGGACTACGAGCCCTCCGGCGAGCAGGCGTCCGATCTGGTCAAGGTGGACATCCTGCTGCACGGCGAGCCGGTGGACGCGTTCAGCGCCATCGTGCACAAGGACAAGGCGTACAACTACGGCACGACGATCGCGGCCAAGTTGCGCACCCTGATCCCGCGCCAGCAGTTCGAGGTGCCCATCCAGGCCGCCATCGGCAGTCGGGTGATCGCCCGGGAGACGATTCGCGCCATCCGTAAGGACGTGCTCGCGAAGTGCTACGGCGGTGACATCAGCCGTAAGCGCAAGCTGCTGGAGAAGCAGAAGGAAGGTAAGAAGCGGATGAAGATGGTCGGCCGGGTGGAGGTTCCGCAGGAGGCCTTCATCGCCGCCCTCTCCTCCGACTCCGGGGACGGCAAGCCCGCCGGCAAGAAGTAGGCCCTCGCCGTACGCCGACGCATGGCCGGCGCCCCGCCACGGTGACCCGTATCCGGGTCCCGCGGTCGGGGTGCCGGCCTTTGCGCGTACCCGGAGGTGAATTTCCGTCCTGGGACGCCGCACCGTCCGATCGGGTCGGCACCCCGCGCCACCTGTGCAATCGTCCCGTCGGGGAAACGGATCCGGGCCCGGGCATCGACCGGGTGCCATCGGTCGGGCGGCAGATCGGTTTGGGTTTTCGGCCGGTCGGGAACTTAGCGGTCACGACAGACAACACACGACAACGTGTGGCAGATCTTAGGAGGAGAGCGACCATGACCGTCACCGGAATCATCACCGCGCTCATCGTCGGTCTGATCGTCGGCGCGCTGGGTCGCCTGGTCGTGCCGGGCCGTCAGAACATGCCGATCTGGCTGCACATGCTGATCGGCGTGGGCGCGGCGCTGCTCGGCACCGTGCTGGCCCGGGCCCTGGGCATCGCGACCGAGACCGCCGGCGTCGACTGGATGGAGTTGCTGGTCCAGGTGGTGCTGGCCGCGATCGCCGTGGCCCTGGTGGCCGGGATCGGTGGTCGGCGCAGCGTCTCGCGCTACTGACCCACACCCTCGACCCCCGACAAACGCTGAAGCGGGCGCCCGACCAGTTCGGGCGCCCGCTGGCGTGTCCGGCCTGACCTGCCCGGGCGTCACCCCTGCCGCCGGAGCCGCGGGCTGCGATACCGTCGCCAGGCCCCCGCCCACACACTGCCCCCTGTCGTAAAGGAATTTTTCCTACTAAGGTGCGGCGGAGAAGGTTAGTGCCAAACGGCGCGAGGGAGATATAGGCGTGAACAGGTGGAAGCGGCTGGCGCCGGTCACCGCCATCGTGGCCTCGGCCGCGATGGTGCTCGCCGGTTGCGGTGGCTCCGGGGACGACGAGAAGGCCGCGGACAACAGCAAGCTGACGGTCTGGATGATGGGCGAGGGCGGCGACGCCCAGACCAAGTTCCTCGACAGCGTCGAGGCCGAGTTCAAGAAGAAGCACCCCGAGACCGACGTGGTGGTGCAGTACATCCCCTGGCTGGAGGCGCCGAAGAAGTTCCAGGCCGCCCTGGCCGGCGGGGAAGGACCGGACGTCACCGAGCTGGGCAACACCGAGACCCAGGGCTGGGCGGCCCAGGAGGCGCTCGCCGACGTCACCGACAAGTTCAACGGCTGGGCCGAGGGCAAGGACATCCTGCCCGACCTGGTGAAGAACGCCCAGCTCGACGGCAAGCAGTACGGCGTGCCGTGGTACGCCGGCGTACGCGCCATCTACTACCGCACCGACTGGTTCGCCGAGGCCGGCGTGCAGCCGCCGACGACCTGGGAGGAGCTGGTCGCCGCCGCCAAGACGGTGCAGGCCAAGAAGCCGGGCAAGTACGGCATCGCCCTGCCGGGCAACTCGGAGCTGCCGTTCTACTCCTTCCTCTGGGCCGCCGGCGGGGAGATCGCCACCAAGCAGGGCGACACCTGGAAGTCCGGCTACAACACCCCCGAGGCGCAGCGGGCGGTCAAGTTCTGGACCGACCTGGTGACCGTGCACAAGGTCGCCCCGCCGGCCGCCGCCGGCTGGAACGAGGTCGACGCCCGGACCCAGTTCGCCACCGGCAACGCCGCCATGGCGTTCGCCGGTAGCTGGCAGGGCGGCGCGATGAAGAAGGACAACCCGGACATCGAGAAGGTGTGGGGCACGTTCCCCATCCCGGGTCCGGACGGCAAGCCGGCCCCGGCCTTCGCCGGCGGTTCCGACATCGCGCTGTGGAAGGACAGCAAGCGGCAGGCCCTGGCCTGGGACTACCTGACCGTGCTGCTGAGCAAGCAGAAGGACCAGGAGTTCGCCAGCAGCCTCGGCTTCTTCCCGGTCTACAAGGACCTCGTCGGCGGCGGCAACTACGCCAACGACAAGGTGATGGGGGCGTTCGCCACCGCCATGCAGAACACCAAGCTGACCCCGCTCACCCCGAAGTGGGTCGAGGTCAGCCGGACCAAGACGGTGACCCAGGCCATGAACAGCTCGGTCATCAAGGGCCAGAAGACGGTCGAGAAGGCCACCGCCGACGCGGCCACCGAGATGGAAAGCATCCTCAACGCCAAGTGACGACGCTGACCGAGGCCACCGGGACGGGCGCCGCGCGGGAGACCCCTGCGCGGCGCCGCCGCCGGGTGGACCATCTCCCGTACCTGTTGCTCCTGCCCTGTCTGGCGGTCATCGCGGTACTGCTGCTCTGGCCGCTCGGTCAGGTCGTGATGATGTCCTTCTACAAGTTGGACAGTGTCCGACAGTTGCGGGGGGACCGCGAGTGGCCGTGGGTGGGCCTGGCCAACTACGCGCAGATCCTCGGCGATCCGTTCTTCCGCACCGTGCTGCGCAACACCGTGCTCTTCGCCGTGGCGACCGTGGTGCTCACGATGATCATCGGAACCCTGGTCGGGCTGCTGCTCAACCGCCTCGGCAAGAAGATGGCGACCTTCGTCGCCAGTTGCGTGATGCTCGCCTGGGCCACCCCGGCGCTGACCGGCACCATCGTCTGGAAGTGGATTTTCGACGACACCAGTGGCCTGGTCACCTGGCTGTTCAACAAGCTGCCGGACGGGCTCTCCACCACGCTCTTCGGGCGCAGTGACTGGACCGGCTACGGCTGGTTCAACGACCCGCTGCTGTTCTTCGCGATCCTGACCCTGGTGGTCGTCTGGCACTCGTTCCCGTTCATCGCGGTGAGCGTGCTGGCCGGGCTGAAGAGCGTGCCGAGCGAACTGCAGGAGGCGGCCCGGGTGGACGGGGCCGGGCCGTGGCGGGTCTTCTGGTCCGTCACCTTCCCGATGCTGCGCCCGGTCTTCGGCATCCTGGTGGTGCTCTCCACCATCTGGGACTTCAAGGTCTTCACCCAGCAGTTCGTGCTGGCCGGCGGCACCCAGGACCGGTCGACGTTCATGCTCTCGATCTACTCGTACGCGGAGGCGTTCTCGCCGCCGCCCAAGTACGGCCTCGGGTCGGCGATCGCGGTCATCCTCACCCTGATCCTGCTCGCGGTGACCGCCCTGTACGTCCGCATGGTGCTCCGGCAGGAGGACGAGTAGTGAAGAAGATCGCCCTCAACGGTGCCGGCCTGCTGGTCGCGCTCTTCGCGGCGTTCCCGGTCTACTGGATGGTGGCCACCTCGCTGAAGCCCAACCGGGAGATCTTCTCGGCGACCCCGCGTCCGGTGCCGGCCGAGCCCACCCTGGAGCACTACCGGGAGATCCTCACGGGGAACCTGATCCCGGGCGTGACGTTCACCGACTTCTTCCTCAACAGCGTGCTGGTCGCGGTGGCGACCGTGCTGCTCAGCGGACTGGTCGCGCTGCTCGCGGCGACCGCGGTGGCCCGGTTCCGGTTCCGGCTGCGGACCACCTTCCTGATCCTGCTGCTCGTGGTCCAGATGATCCCGCTGGAGGCACTGGTCATCCCGCTGTTCCTGATGATCCAGCGGCTCGGGCTCTACAACACCCTGCCCAGCCTGATCCTCACGTACCTGGGCTTCTCGCTGCCGTTCGCGGTGTGGATGCTGCGCGGCTTCGTGGCCGCGGTGCCGAAGGAACTGGAGGAGGCGGCGGCGATCGACGGCGCCAGCCGGGCCCAGACCTTCCGCCGGATCCTCTTCCCGCTGGTCGCGCCCGGGCTGGTGGCGACCAGCATCTTCTCCTTCATCACCGCCTGGAACGAGCTGATCTTCGCGCTGACCTTCGTCAACGACCAGCACAAGTACACCCTGCCGGTGGCGATGACGTTCTTCTTCGGTCGGGACGACACCGCCTGGGGTTCGGTGATGGCCGCCTCCACACTGTTCACCCTGCCGGTGATCGTCTTCTTCCTGCTGGTGCAGCGCCGGATGGTCTCCGGCCTGGTCGCCGGGGCGGTCAAGGGCTGAGGTGCCCGGAACGGGCCCGGCTTGACGCGTCCCGTCGAGCAGGGGCCCCGCTCGGCGCGGTTCCTGCGCCCGGCGTGGTGCCCGTAGGCTGACCGCCATGACGGGCAGGCTGGCGGCGGTGAACCTCGGCGTGGTGACCGAGGCGGAGTGGGCGGGCGACCCGAGCGGCCGCAGCGGGATCGACAAGCGGCCGGTCGACGGCCCGGTGCTGGTCCGGTTCGACGGGGTCGCCGGCGACTTCATCGGCGAGCGGGCCCACCACGGCGGCCCCGACCAGGCGGTGTACGCGTACGCCGCGGAGGACGCCGGCTGGTGGGCCACCGAGCTGGGCCGGCCGCTGCGTCCGGGCGCCTTCGGCGAGAATCTCACCACCTCCGCGGTGGACGTCACCGGGGCGGTCATCGGCGAGCGGTGGGCGGTCGGCTCCGCCCTGCTTGAGGTGACCAGGCCGCGCACCCCGTGCACCACCTTCGCCGGTTTCTGGGGCGTACCGGACCTGATCAAGCGGTTCACCGTCCGGGCCGCGCCCGGGGCGTACCTGCGGGTGCTGCGCGAGGGGGAGACCGGCGCGGGCGACCCGGTGGAGGTGGTGGAACGCCCGGCGCACGGGGTGACCATCGGCGAGGTGTTCCGGGCGACCACGCTGGAGCCCGAGCTGCTGCCCCGGCTGGCCGACGTGCCGGAGCTGCCCGAGCCGATCCGGGCGAAGGTCCTTCGCCGCCTCGGCGCCGCCCGCCGCTGACCGGCGCGCCCTCGCCGGCCTGCAACCGCTCACCGACGGCCACCTGGCGCTCGCCGGCGGCGTCGGCACCGGCTGGCGGCCGCGCTGCCCGGGCCCGGGTCACGTGGCGGCGAAGACCTCCGCCAGCACCTGGGTCGACGCGGCCCGGCTGCCCTTCACCTTGTCCCAGGTGCCGTGCTCGGCGGTCCACTCCAGGTCGCCGAAGCGGACCCGCTTCACCCCGTGGTCGTCGGCGTGGGAGACCAGCCAGTGGGCGTACCGCCAGCCGTTGCGGCTGTCCGCCGCCGGGACGGCGAACCCGGTCAGATCGGTCGGTGGGGTGAGGCCGGACAGCCCCCAGTCCAGGGTCAGGCTCTCCACCAGGGCCGTCGCCGCGGCCGGCCCGCGCATCGTCGGCGTCAGCCCGACGGTGCAGGCCACCGCGGCGGTAGCGTCGCCGAGCAGCGCGCGGGTGAGGACCTCCGACTCGTCGGCCCACTTCTGGTACGCCTCGGGGTAGGCCGACCGCTGCACCCGCTGCGCGGCCTCGGTGACCCGCATCTCCTCCCAGCCCCGGACCTTCTTCAGCGCGGCATAGAACTTCCGCGCCGCGTAGCGCGGGTCCTGGACCTGCTCGGGGGTGCCCCAGCCCTGGCTCGGGCGCTGCTGGAACAGGCCCAGCGAGTCCCGGTCGCCGTGCGCGATGTTGCGCAGGTGCGACTCCTGGTACGCGGTCGCCAGCGCCACCACCACGGCCCGCTCGGGCATCCGCCGCTGCACCCCGATCGCCGCGATCGTGGCCGCGTTGGCCATCTGCTCGGCGCTGAGCACCACCCGCCCGTCGGCCTGCACGGTGCAGGTCCGGCTGGCCATCGGCAGGCGGAGGTGCTGCCCGAACTGCTTCGTGACGAACCAGACGCCGAGCAGGGCGACGACCGCCACCACCACACCGCCTGCCACGACCGCAACCCGAGTTCGCACCCGCACCCCCTGTCCCGACAGTCCGACAAGCGTACGTCCCGTGCCGCACCAACCGGGTCGTCCGACCGGTTGTCTCCCGTTCCGTCACCGCCCCGCCACCGACCGCGTTCGGCCCCACGTGCGGAGACCCGTCGGCCTCAGTCTCCGGTGGGCACCCAGGCGGCGGGCCGCTTCTCCCGGAACGCGGCCACGCCCTCCCGGCCCTCGGCCGAGAGGAAGTACCCGGTGGACCGCGTGCCCAACTCGGCGATCTCCGCGCGCAGGTCGGTCGCGGCCGGCCGGCGCAGCAGCTCCTTGGTGCCGGCGAGGGCGTTCGGCGCGCCCTTCACCAACGAGGCGCAGTAGCGGCCCACCGCGGCGTCCAGGTCGTCCGCCGGCACCGCGGCGGTGACCAGGCCGATCTCGGCGGCCCGCCGGCCGTCGAAGATGTCGCCGGTCAGGTACAGCTCGGCGGCGGCCCGGGGGTGCAGCCGCGGCAGCACGGTCGCCGAGATCACCGCCGGGATCACGCCGATCCGGACCTCGGTGAAGGCGAACGTCGCCGCCTCGGCGCAGACCGCCAGGTCGGCCGCGGCGATCAGCCCCAGCCCACCGGCCCGCGCCGGCCCGGCCACCTTCGCCAGCACCGGCTTCGGGCACTCCCGGACCGCCACCAGCACGTCGCCCAGCATCCCGGCCGGCACCGTCCCGCTGGCGTACGCGGCGGCGGTCTCCTTGAGGTCCGCCCCGGAGCAGAAGACCGGCCCGGTGTGGTCCAGCACGATCACCCGGACCGCGTCGTCGGCGACCGCCGCGGCGAGCCCGGCCAGCAGCTCGGTCATCAGCGGGGTGGAGAGCGCGTTGCGGTTGTGCGGGCTGTCCAGGGTGAGGGTGGTCACCCCACGGGCCGTGGCGACCCGCACGAGAGCGTCCGGAGAGGTCATGCCGGGCACACTAGTGGCCATGCCCGGCGTCCTTCCAGAAGGCGAATCCGTCCCGCGGGACGGATCGCTGCCCCCTGCCGCCCGCCGCGCCGTCGGCGCCCGCGGCTTCGGGGTGTACGTGCACGTCCCGTTCTGCGCCAGCCGGTGCGGTTACTGCGACTTCAACACGTACACGGCGGCCGAACTGGGCGGCGGGGCCAGCCGGGAGAGCTACGCCGACACGGTCCTGGCCGAGCTGGCCCTCGCCGGCCGGGTGCTGGACGACAGCCCGCCGCCCCGGGTGGACACCGTCTTCGTGGGCGGCGGCACGCCCACCCTGCTCCCCGCCGACGACCTGGCCCGGATCCTGGACGGCATCGACCGCACCTGGGGGCTGGCCGCCGACGTCGAGGTGACCACCGAGGCCAACCCCGAGTCGGTCACCCCGGAGTCGCTCAAGACGCTGCGGGCGGCCGGCTACACCCGGATCTCGCTCGGCATGCAGTCCGCCGCGCCCGGGGTGCTGGCCGTCCTCGACCGGCGGCACAGCGCCGGCCGGGCCACCGCCGCCGCCCTGGAGGCGCGGGACGCCGGATTCGACCACGTGAACCTGGACCTGATCTACGGCACGCCGGGGGAGACCGCCGAGGACTTCGCCGCCTCGCTGGAGCAGGTGGTGGCGGCGGGCGTGGACCACGTCAGCGCGTACGCCCTGATCGTGGAGGACGGCACCCGGCTGGCCGCGCGGATGCGCCGCGGCGAGCTGCCGTACCCGAGCGACGACGTGGCGGCGGACCGCTACCTGGCCGCCGAGGCCGCCCTCGACGCGGCCGGCTTCTCCTGGTACGAGGTCTCCAACTGGGCGCGCTCCGCGGCGGCCCGGTGCCGGCACAACCTGCTCTACTGGACCGGTGCCGACTGGTGGGGCCTCGGCCCGGGGGCGCACAGCCACGTCGGCGGCGTGCGCTGGTGGAACGTCAAGCACCCCACCGCGTACGCGCAGCGCCTGGCCGCCGGGGAGTCGCCCGGCCTGGCCCGGGAGTTGCTCACCCGGGACGAGGCGCACATGGAGGACGTGATGCTGCGGCTGCGGCTCGCCGCCGGCCTGCCGCTGGACGTGCTGGGCTCGGCCGGCCGGGCCGGCGCCGAGCGGGCGCTGGCCGAAGGCCTGCTGGCCCCCGGCGCGTACACGGCCGGCCGGGCCGTGCTGACCCTGCGCGGCCGGTTGCTGGCCGACGCGGTGGTCCGCGACCTGCTGCCCTGAGCGATGCCGGACCCGGCCGACCCGGAGGTCGGCCGGGTCAGGGTCACTTGATCAGGCTGAGGCTCATCGGATACTGGTAGAGCTGGCCCTCGTTGGCCTTGACCCCGGCGAGGATGCCGAACACCACCCCGAGGATGACGGCCGCGCCGACGCCGAGGAAGCCGATCAGGATGCAGCTCAGGATCCAGCCGACGAGGCCCACGATCGACCAGAGCAGCTGGAAGTTGAGCGCCGCGACCGCGTGCTGGCGCACGGTCGGGGACTGGTTGCCCCGGGCCAGCATCGAGACCAGCGGCGGGAGCCAACCCAGCACCCCGGCGCTGATGAACATCGCCGCCGCGCCGCCGAAGTGCGCGACCAGGGCCCAGGTCTTGTCTTCGTTGTTGGCGTAGCCGGCGGGCGGCCCATACCCGCCGCCGGTCGGGTAGCCGGCGCCGGGCGCGGCGTGGCCGCCCGGCGGAGGATGAGCGCCCGGAGGTGGGTAGCCACCCGACGGCGGCTGGCCGCCGGAGGGCGGCGGATAGCCACCGGGCGGGGGATAGTCGCCCCCCGCCGGTGCGCCGGACAGTGGTGCGGTGGGGGGCTCGTCCGCCGACGAGCCGAACGGTGCCGACGGCGGGGTCGCCTCCGGCGGCTGGGCGCCGGAGTCCCCCGCTCCCGGAGGGCGAGGAGGTTCAGTCATGGACGTCACGGTAGGTCCCGTGGGCAAGGGCGCGCCAGGGGGAGATCGCCCGGGATGTCCGGCTGTTCGGCCCAGGGGGCGTGACTGCGTGGCGGCCCGCACCGGGGGTCCGTCGCTGATCATCGCGTCGGCGGGCACGCCGACGTAGACTGGCACTCGCTACAGTCGAGTGCCAGACGCTCAGTCGGCACCGCGTGCCGTTGATCCAATCGGGTGGCGACGCGCGCCGGCGGGCCGAGGCGCGTCAGGAGGTGGGGAGATGGGTCTCGACGACCGCAAGCTCGCCGTGCTGCGCGCGATCGTCGAGGACTACGTCGCCACGCAGGAGCCCGTGGGCAGCAAGGCCCTGGTCGAGCGGCACCAGCTGGGCGTCTCCCCGGCCACGGTCCGCAACGACATGGCGGTGCTGGAGGAGGAGGGCTACATCCGGCAGCCGCACACCAGCGCCGGCCGGGTGCCCACCGACCGCGGCTACCGGCTCTTCGTCGACCGGCTCTCCCGGGTCAAGCCGCTCAGCCCCGCCGAGCGCCGGGCCATCGAGCGCTTCCTGGTCGGCGCGGTCGACCTGGACGACGTGGTGCACCGCACGGTCCGGCTGCTGGCCCAGCTCACCCGGCAGGTCGCCGTGGTGCAGTATCCGAGCCTGGCCCGCTCCAAGGTGCGCCACCTGGAACTGGTGCCGATCTCCACCACCCGGCTGATGGTGGTCATGATCGCCGACACCGGGCGGGTCGAGCAGCGGCTGGTCGAGCTGCCCGGGCCGCTCCCCGCCGACGACGTCACCGACCTGCGCCGGCTGGTCAACGAGAAGCTGGTCGGCACCCTGCTGGCGGACACCCCGCCGCTGGTCCAGGCGTTGGTGGACGAGTCCTCGCCGCAGCTGCGCCCGGCCATGGCCACGCTCTCCAGCGTGCTGCTGGAGACGCTGGTCGAGCGGCACGAGGAGCGCATCGCGCTGGCCGGCACCGCCAACCTCACCCGGGGTGGTCTGCTGGACTTCCAGGGTTCGCTGCGCCCCATCCTCGAGGCGCTCGAGGAGGAGGTCGTGCTGCTCAAGCTCATCGGTGAGGCCGAGCCGAGCACCACCCGGGTGCTGATCGGCGACGAGAACGAGATCGACAACCTGCGCGCCGCCTCCGTGGTCAGCACCGGCTACGGCCCCGGCAGCACCATCGTCGGTGGACTCGGCGTGCTCGGACCGACCCGGATGGACTACCCCGGCACCATCGCCACAGTGCGGGCCGTGGCACGCTACGTGGGCGATCTGCTGGCCCAGAACTGACCAGTCAGGGCCGCCGGCCGGAAAGTGGCCGACGACCGCGCAACGCGAGACGAACATGAGGACACGGAACGCAGTGGCCAGGGACTACTACGGCATTCTCGGCGTGAGCCGGGACGCCTCCGACGACGAGATCAAGCGTGCCTACCGCAAGCTGGCGCGGCAGTTCCATCCGGACGTCAATCCGGATCCGGAGGCACAGGAGAAGTTCAAGGACATCAACGCCGCGTACGAGGTCCTCTCGGACGACCGGAAACGGCAGATCGTCGACCTGGGCGGCGACCCGCTCGCGCCCGGCGGTGGGGGCGCGGGTCCGGGCGGCCCGGGCGGCGCCGGCCCGTTCGTCGGGTTCCAGGACATCATGGACGCGTTCTTCGGAGGGGCGGCCGGCGGCAGCCGGGGGCCGCGCCCGCGTACCCGGCCGGGCGCCGACGCGATCCTGCGGCTGGAGCTGGACCTGCACGAGACCGCGTTCGGTGTCGAGGCGCCGATCACCGTCGACACCGCGGTGCTCTGCACCACCTGTTCCGGCGCGGGCACCGCGGCCGGCACCCACCTGGCCACCTGCGAGGCGTGCGGCGGCCGGGGTGAGGTGCAGTCGGTGCAGCGGACCTTCCTCGGCCAGGTGGTCTCCGCCCGGCCGTGCACGGTCTGCCAGGGCTACGGCACCACCATCCCGCACCCCTGCCCGACCTGCGCCGGCGACGGCCGGGTGCGGACCCGCCGCTCGCTCACCGTCAAGATCCCGGCCGGGGTCGAGGACGGCATGCGGATCCGGCTGGCCCAGCAGGGCGAGGTCGGCCCCGGCGGCGGCACCGCCGGCGACCTCTACGTGGAGATCCACGAGCGGCCGCACGACGTCTACTCCCGCAAGGGCGACGACCTGCACTGCCGGGTCACCGTGCCGATGACCGCCGCCGCGCTCGGCACCCGGCTGACCATCAAGACGCTGGACAGCGAGGAGACGGTGGACGTCAAGTCCGGCACCCAGCCGGGCAGCACGCTGCGGCTGCGCGCCCGGGGCGTACCGCACCTGCGCGGCACCGGCCGGGGCGACCTCTACGTCCACCTCGACGTGCGCACCCCGACCAAGCTCGACGCCGACCAGGAGCGGATGCTGCGCGAGTTCGCCAAGACCCGCGGCGAGGAGGTCGCCGAGCTGACCAAGCAGGGCGGCTTCTTCTCCCGGATGCGTGACGCCTTCAACGGGCACGCCTGAGGTGTCGGCGCCGCTGTTCCTGGTCGAGGCGCTGCCCACCGGTGACACGCTGACGCTCGACGGCCCGGAGGGGCACCACGCCGCCACGGTGCAGCGGCTGCGGGTCGGCGAGGAGCTGCTGCTCGCCGACGGCCGGGGCGGCACCGCCGCCGCGGTGGTCACCGCCGTCGGCCGGGGCACCCTCGACCTGGCGGTCACCTCCCGGGGGTACGTCGACGCGTCCGTCCCCCGGCTCGTGGTGGTGCAGGGCATCGCCAAGGGCGACCGGGGCGAGCTGGCCGTGCAGGCGATGACCGAGGTCGGGGTGGACGAGATCGTGCCCTGGGCGGCGTCCCGCTCGGTCGTGCAGTGGCGCGGCGACCGGGGCGTACGGGCCCGGGAGAAGTGGGCGGCCACCGCCCGGGAGGCGGCCAAGCAGGCCCGCCGCGCCTGGCTGCCGATCGTGGCCGGTACGCCCGACGAGTCGACCCCGACGGTGGCTCTGCGGATCGCCGGGGCGGCCGCCGCGTTCGTGCTGCACGAGGAGGCCGAGGAGCGGCTGGCCAGCGCCGAGCTGCCGGAGACCGGCGAGATCGTGCTGCTGGTCGGCCCGGAGGGCGGCATCGCCCCGGCCGAGCTGTCCGCCTTCCGCGAGGCCGGCGCGCGTACCGTCCGGCTCGGTCCCTCGGTGCTGCGTACCTCCACCGCCGGCGTCGCCGCCCTCAGCGTGCTCGCCGCCCGACTCGGCCGCTGGTAGATCAGGGATCGGGCTCTGCCGTCGTCAGCTGCGCAGGTAGGAGGCGCCGTTGAGGTCGACGATGGTGCCCGAGGCCCACTCGGCCTCGGGGCTGGCCAGCCAGTGCACCGCGGCGGCGATCTCCTCGGGGCGCGCCACCCGCCGGAACGGGCTCTGCGCCCGGATCGCGTCGCCGCGCTCGCCGCTGAGGTGGGTGGTGGTCATGTCCGTCTCGACGAAGCCGGGCGCCACCGTGGCCACCGCGATGCCGTACGGGGCCAGAGCCAGCGCCAGCGACTGACCGAGCGCGTTCAACCCGGCCTTGCTCGCCCCGTACGCGGGCTGCTCCGGCTCGCCTCGGAAGGCGCCCCGCGAGGAGACGTTGACGATCCGGCCACCCCCCGCGCGCATGTGCTGGGCGGCGCACCAGGTGGCGTTGGCGGCCCCGGTCAGGTTGGTCTCCAGCACCAGCCGCCACTGCTCGCGCCACTGCTCGTAGGTGTTGCCGAAGACCGGGTGCGGCAGGTCCCGGGGGCCGTACACGCCGGCATTGTTGACCAGCACGTCCAGCCCACCCAGGCGTTCCGCCGCCGCGTCGACCATCGCCCGGACGGCGTCCGGGTCGGTCAGGTCGGCGCGTACCACCACGTGGCCCTCGCCGGGCAGTTCGGCGCGTACCCGCTCGGCCAGCTCCGCCGAGTCCCGGTGGTGGATCGCCACCCGGTCCCCGCCTGCCGCGAACGCCCGCGCCACCGCACGCCCGATGCCGCGCGAGGCCCCCGTCACCAGTACCGCCCGTCCCGTCATGCGCGCCATCGTGCCGCACCGGGCCGCGCCGGCTGACAACGGGCCCGCCCAGGCGGAACCCGTCAACAGGGCCGCCTCCTTACACTGCCCGAATGGGAACCGACTGCCTGTTCTGCCGGATCGTCGCCGGGGAGATCCCGGCCACCATCGTGCGGGAGACCGCCACCACCCTCGCCTTCCGGGACATCAACCCCCAGGCGCCGACGCACGTGCTGGTCATCCCCAAGGAGCACTACGCGGACGTGGCCACCCTGGCCCAGGGCGACCCCGGGCTGGCCGGCGAGGTGCTCGCCACGGCCGCCACGGTGGCCGAGGAGGAGGGGCTGCTCGCCGACGGCTTCCGGCTGATGTTCAACACCGGGGCGTACGCCGGCCAGGAGGTCTTCCACGTGCACGCGCACGTGTTCGGCGGGGCGCCGCTCGGCCCGATGCTCTGCCACTGAGGCCGTCCCTAGACTGCACGCATGATCACCGTGCATGACCGGCTCGACCGGATGGTGCGGCAGGCGCAGGTCCAGGGGCGGATCCCAGCGGTCTCGGCCGCCCTGCACCGGGCGGACCGGCCGCTCTGGACCTGCACGGTCGGCGGGACCGGCAACGACCGCCCGCTCGGCCCGGAGACGGTGTTCCGGATCGGCTCGGTCACCAAGACCTTCACCGCCGTGCTGGTCATGCAGTGCCGCGACGACGGGCTGCTCGACCTGGACGACCCGATCGGGCGGCACCTCGACCTGCCGGCGCACGGCGAGCTGACCGTACGCCGGCTGCTGTCGCACACCGCCGGCCTGCAACGTGAGCCGCACGGCGACGTCTGGGACAGCCTGCGGGCGCCCGGCGTCGACGAGCTGCTCGCCGACCTGGCCCGGGTGGAGCGGGTGCTGCCGACCGGCCGCCGTTACCACTACTCCAACCTGGGTATGGCCCTCCTCGGCGAGCTGGTCGCCCGGCTGCGGGGCGGCACCTGGGCGGAGGCGCTCGCCGAGCGGGTGCTCGTCCCGCTCGGGCTGACCGGGACCGGCCTCACCCCGGGCGAGCGGGCGGCCACCGGGTTCCTGGTCGACGCGTACTCCGACGAGGCGCACCCGGAACCGCCGACCGACTTCGGCGCGGTGGCCCCGGCGGCGCAGATGTGGAGCACCGCGCCGGACATGGCGCGCTGGGCCGCCTTCCTGGCCGACCCGGCGGCGCTGGACCCGGCCGGCGCGGTGCTCGCCCCGGCGACCCTCGACGAGATGCGCTGGCCGCTCACCACGACCGACGAGACGGTGTGGGCCGCCGGCTTCGGGCTCGGCCTGATCCTGGTGCCGCAGCCGCAACGGGTGGTGCACGTGGGGCACGACGGGGCGATGCCCGGTTTCCTGGCCGCCGTGTACGGCCGACGTGGTGGGGACGGCACGGCCGGCGCGATGGGCTGCGCCGTGCTCGGCTCGTCCGGCACGGGCGTGCCGGTGTTCGAGCTGCCCCACCAGCTGCTCGCCGCCGCCGTTGAGCACGACCCGGCGGAGATCGAGCCGTGGCGCCCGGGCCCGCCCGCCCCGGCGCACCTGCGCGGGGTGCTGGGCCGCTGGTGGGGTGAGGGCTTCGAGTACCTCTTCTCCTGGCACGACGGGACGCTGCGGGCCCGGGGCGCGGACGACCCGGCCGGCAAGCCGCCGGCGGTCTTCGCCCCGCTCCCGGACCGGCCGGACGTGTTCCGGACCGTGGCCGGCCGGGAGGTGGGCGAGCTGCTCCGGCTGACCCGCGACGAGCGGGGCGCGGTGGTCCGGATGCACTGGGCCACCTACCGCTTCACCCGCCACCAGGAGACCTTCGACCGGTACGACTTCCGCCGGTAGTTGATCTCCTACCGGCGGAAATGCACGCGGTGCGGCCGGTGTTGACCCGATACGATGGGCGTAACGTCCGACCGCCGTGCCAGCAGGGCCCGGCACCGAGATCGAGAGCAGGTGGCGCAGGGCCCGACGGCCCGACCTATGACCGGCACCCCACCTCCCGACCCGCCCCGGGTGCAGACCAGGATCACGGTCCCCGACCAGAAGATCATGGTGAACCTGCTCGGCGCGGGCGACGAGATCCTGCGACTCGTCGAACGCTCGGTCAACAGTGACGTCCACGTGCGGGGCAACGAGATCACCATCACCGGCGCGCCCGCGGACAACGCCCTCGCCGAGCGCCTCTTCAGCGAGCTGCTCGAACTGATCGAGAAAGGCGAGACCCTGACCACTGACGCCGTCCGGCGTACCGTCGGCATGCTCGAGCAGGGCAGCACCGAGCGGCCCGCCGAGGTCCTGACGCTCAACATCCTCTCCCGGCGCGGCCGCACCATCCGTCCCAAGACGCTCGGGCAGAAGCGGTACGTCGACGCGATCGACGCCAACACGATCGTCTTCGGCATCGGGCCCGCCGGCACCGGCAAGACCTACCTGGCCATGGCGAAGGCGGTCCAGGCGCTCCAGGCCAAGCAGGTCAATCGGATCATCCTGACCCGGCCGGCGGTCGAGGCGGGCGAGCGGCTGGGCTTCCTGCCCGGCACCCTCAACGAGAAGATCGACCCCTACCTGCGGCCGCTGTACGACGCGCTGCACGACATGCTCGACCCGGAGTCCATCCCGAAGCTGATGGCGGCCGGCACGATCGAGGTGGCGCCGCTGGCGTACATGCGGGGCCGGACGCTCAACGACGCGTTCATCATCCTGGACGAGGCGCAGAACACCACGCCCGAGCAGATGAAGATGTTCCTCACCCGGCTCGGCTTCGGTTCCAAGATCGTGGTCACCGGTGACGTCACCCAGGTGGACCTGCCCGGCGGGACGACCAGCGGCCTGCGGGTGGTCCGGGAGATCCTGAGCAACGTCGAGGACGTGCACTTCGCCCAGCTCTCCAGCGCCGACGTGGTCCGCCACAAGCTGGTGGGCGAGATCGTCGACGCGTACGCCCGCTGGGACGCCGAGCGGGAGAACCAGCAGGCACAGGGCGTGCACGCCGTGCCCGGGCGGACCGCCCAGGGCGGCCGGGCCGGCCGGCGCCGCTAATCCACCAGAGGAAGACAGTTGTCCATCGAGATCGCCAATGAGTCGGGTGTCGAGGTCGACACCGACGCCGTGCTCGCCGTCGCCCGGCACGCCCTCGACGAGATGGGGGTCAACCCGCTCGCCGAGCTCTCCATCCTGCTGGTCGACATCGACTACATGGCCGAGCTGAACCATCGCTGGATGGGCGGCGACGGCCCGACCGACGTGCTCGCCTTCCCCATGGACGAGGGCAGCGTCGACCACGGTCCGGGGGAGAGCAGCCCGGCTGGCGGCGAGCCGGCCCTGCTCGGCGACATCGTGCTCTGCCCCGAGGTGGCGGCCAAGCAGGCGGCCACCGCCGGCCACTCCGCCGCCGACGAGCTGCACCTGCTCACCGTGCACGGCGTGCTGCACCTGCTCGGGTACGACCACGCCGAGCCGGAGGAGGAGCGGGAGATGTTCGGTCTCCAGGCCCGGCTGCTGGCGAGCTGGCGGTCGACCCGGTCCAAATGATGACCACCCTGGCGGCCGGCACTCCGGCGGGACTGCCCGATCTCCAGCTCATCTTCGTCGCGGCGGGGCTGGTGGTGCTCGCCGGTCTCATCGCGATGACCGAGGCGGCGCTGGCCGCCGTCTCCCCGGCCCGGGCCGCCGAGCTGGCCCGGGACGGGGCGCGCGGCGCGCGTACCCTCCAGGCGGTCGCGGGCGACGTCGTCCGCCATCTCAACCTGCTGCTCCTGCTCCGGCTGCTGGCCGAGCTGACCGCCACCACGCTGGTCGCGCTGGTGGCGGTGGACAGCTTCGGTGCGGGCTGGCGGGCCGCCCTGGTCACCGCCGGGGCGATGACCGTGGTCAGCTTCGTGGTGGTCGGCGTGGCACCGCGCACCCTCGGCCGGCAGCACGCGTACGCGGTGGGCCGCACGGTGGCGCCGCTGGTGCGCTGGCTGGGCCGGGCCCTCAACCCGCTCGCCTCGCTGCTGATCCTGATCGGCAACGCGGTCACCCCGGGGCGCGGCTTCCGCGAGGGGCCCTTCGCCACCCAGGTGGAGCTGCGCGAACTGGTCGACCTGGCCGAGCAGCGCGGGGTGGTGGAGCACGGCGAACGCCAGATGATCCACTCGGTCTTCGCCCTCGGCGACACCATCGCGCGCGAGGTGATGGTGCCGCGTACCGAGATGGTGTGGATCGAGGAGCGGAAGACCCTGGCCCAGGCGCTGGCGCTCTTCCTGCGCTCCGGCTTCTCCCGGATCCCGGTGATCGGGGAGAGCGTGGACGACGTGCTCGGGGTGCTCTATCTCAAGGACCTGATCCGGCGGATCCAGGGTGCCCCGGAGGCCCGGCAGATGCCGGTCGCCGAGCTGATGCGCCCGGCGACCTTCGTGCCGGAGTCGAAGCCGGTCGACGACCTGCTGTCGGAGATGCAGGCGGCCCGCAACCACCTGGTCATCGTGGTCGACGAGTACGGCGGCACCGGCGGCCTGGTCACCATCGAGGACATCCTGGAGGAGATCGTCGGTGAGATCACCGACGAGTACGATGTCGAACGCCCGCCGGTCGAGCACCTGGCGGACGGGGCCGTGCGGGTGGCCGCCCGGCTGCCGGTGGAGAATCTGGGCGAGCTGTTCGACACCGAACTGCCCACCGACGAGGTGGAGACGGTCGGTGGCCTGCTCGCCCAGTCGCTCGGCCGGGTGCCGATCCCGGGCGCCGAGGCCGAGGTCGCCGGGCTTCGGCTGATCGCCGAGGGCACCACCGGGCGGCGCAACCGGATCGACACGGTGCTGGTGCGCCGGGTCGCGCCGAGCGACGCGTCCGACAGCGGGGGCCGTGGCGAGCACGCCGAGCCCCGTGGCAACCACAACCGTTCCGAGGAGAGGCAACCCGCCGATGCCTGAGTCACCCGCTGTGCCGGCTGCCCGGCCCACCCCGTCCGACCCGGCCGAGTTGAGCGCCGAGGACGGCAAGCTGGTCGTCCTGGCCCGGGGCGCGCGCGGCCGGGTGGGCGCCGTGGAGGGCGCGGCGGTCCGCGACCAGGACGGCCGGACGTACGCGGCGGCCAGCGTGGCACTGCCGTCGCTGGCCCTGACCGCGCTGCAGCTCGCGGTCGCCTCGGCGGTGGCCGCCGGCGCCAGCCGGTTGGAGGCCGCCGTGGTGGTGACCGAGGCCTCGACGCTGGACGGCGCGGGGCATGCCGCCGTCCGGGACCTCTCCGCCGACGCGCCGATCCACGTGGCCGCCCCGGACGGCTCCGTCCTCGGCACGGTGGTCGAGTGAGCGAGCGTTGCGAGCGAACCATCCGGCACAGCACCTGGGAGCCGCACGCCGGCGCGGAGCGAAGCGGAGCGGTGGCGTGAGTGCGACCGGGGTGCCGGACCCGGAGGAGCCGCGCCCGTACCGGGCGGGTTTCGCCTGTTTCGTCGGCCGGCCGAACGCCGGCAAGTCGACGCTGACCAACGCGATCGTCGGCACCAAGATCGCGATCACCTCGAACAAGCCGCAGACCACCCGGCACGTCATTCGGGCCGTCCTGCACCGCCCGGAGTCGCAGCTCGTGCTGGTCGACACCCCGGGCCTGCACCGCCCCCGTACGCTGCTCGGCGAGCGGCTGAACGACCTGGTCCGGGAGACCTGGAGCGAGGTCGACGTGATCGGCCTGTGCATCCCGGCCAACGAGCCGATCGGCCGGGGCGACCGGTTCATCACCGGTGAGCTGGCCAGCCTCAAGGCGACCGTGCTGGCCGTGGTCACCAAGACCGACCTGGTGGACCGCGGGCGGCTCGCCGAGCAACTCCTCGCGGTCAGCGAGCTGGCCGACTTCGCCGACGTGGTGCCGGTGAGCGCGGTCTCCGGCCACCAGGTGGACACTCTGGTCGACGTGATGACCGGCTACCTGCCCGAGTCGCCGCAGCTCTACCCGGACGACATGCTCACCGACGACCCCGAGCAGGTGCTCGTCGCCGAGCTGATCCGTGAGGCGGCGCTGGAGGGCGTACGGGACGAGCTGCCGCACTCCATCGCCGTCGTGGTGGAGGAGATGATCGCGGAGGGTCGGCTCACCAAGATCTACGCCGACGTGTACGTCGAGCGACCGAGCCAGAAGGCGATCATGATCGGTCACCGGGGCAGCCGGCTCAAGGAGGTCGGCACCACCGCACGCCGGCAGATCGAGGAGCTGCTCGGCGCCCGGGTCTATCTGGACCTGCACGTCCGGGTCGCCAAGGACTGGCAGCGCGACCCGAAGCAGCTGCGCAAGCTCGGCTTCTGAAAACGGACGTCCGACCGGCGGCCCGGATCTTTCCGGCGCCGCCGGTGCGGCTTTTTGGGGTCTGGTGACCGGTCCTCGACGGCTGGTCCGGATCGGTCGCCTTTATGGGATGTTTCACTTTTGGCCCCGGCGCCTCGCCGTTTCGCCGCCTCGGGTCGGAGGGTAGGGAGAGGTTGATCCCCAGCCCCCGGACATAGATGCAGGCTTATGCGAAACCGATACCTGGACCTGCTCCGCTTCCTGGCCATCGTGCGAGTCGTCGTCTACCACGTGATCGGATCGGCGACCCTGACGCTGATCTTCCCGGCGATGTCGGTGATGTTCGCGCTCGCCGGCTCGCTGATGGCGGCCTCGCTGGACCGGACCGGCGCGCCGGCCGTGGCGCGCCGGCTGCGTCGCCTGCTGCCGTCGCTCTGGGTGCTCGCCCTGGTCTTCGTACCGGCCATGCTGCTCAGCGGGCTGCCGTTCAGCCCGAAGGTGCTGCTCTGGCTCTTCCCGGTCAGCGACCCGCCGGCCAACTACTGGGGCGGCCTGGCCCTGAGCCCCATCTGGTATCTCCGGGACTACCTGTGGTTCGTGCTGGCCTCGCCGCTCGCGTTGTGGCTGTTCCGCCGGGCGCCGCTGCCCACCCTGCTCGCCCCGTACGCGCTGCTCGTGCTGATCGAGATGGGCGTCTACCCGGACGCGCCGGGCGTGCTGCGGGAGTTCGGCCTGTATTTCGGCGCCTGGTTGCTGGGCTTCGCCCACCACGAGGGCATGCTGCGCCGGATGAGCAACCGGGTCCTGGTACCCGTGGCGCTCGCCCTCGGCGCCGCCGGCCTGGGCTGGATCTTCACCCACCCCGGCCCGCGCGGCTACGACCTCAACGACATCCACCTCGGCAACGCGCTCTGGTCGGCGGCGTTCATCCTGGTGATGATCGGCCGGGCCCCGGCCGAGGCGGCCTGGGTCGATCGCGTCCCCCTGCTGAGCCGGGCGGTCACCGTGCTGAACCGTCGGGCGCTGACCGTCTACCTGTGGCACATGCCGTTCGTGGTGGCGCTCACCCCGCTGGTCGGGTTGGTCGGCTGGACCCCGCGCGACCCGCTCGGCCTGGCGATCCGGGTGGTGCTGGTGTTCGCGCTGGTCGGCGTGGTCACCCTGCTGGTCGGCTGGGTCGAGGACGTGGCGGCCCGGCGTACGCCGGAACTGGTCCCCGGCCGGCCCCGGCCGGCCCTGGCCGAGCGGGCGGCCACCGCACCGGCCAGCCCCGCCCCCGCCGGGGCGGAGAGCGAGCTGGCGGCGGCCGGAGCGGCCCGCCCGACCGCCCCGCGCCGGGTTCCCGAGCCCCGGCGCGCCGGCGACCGGTCCGGCACTGAACTCGGCGCCGGTTGACCCCGCCGCCCGAAGGGCCTCATTCACGGAAAGAGTGGCCAGGCGGGAAATGGCCACCCTTTCCGCGAATTTGGGCGGATTTGGAGTTGGGGTCGGGGTGGACGCGCAGTCAGCGTCGGGCGATCGTCACGTTGCCGCTGCCGGTGCTGGCATCCAGCAGCAGGGCGGCGCCCGGATCGTCGACCACGCCGAGGTCCCGGTCGCCCGAGCCGGTGCTGCTCCGCACCCGGTACCGGCCGTCCGGCACGGTCAGCTCGACGTCGCCGCTGGCGGCGTGCACCCGGGCCGACGCCGGCTGGGCCAGCTCGACCGTCACGTTGCCGGAGGACGTCTCGGCGTCCACCTCGGCGGCGAGCCGCTGCGCGGTGATGTCGCCGGAGGTGGCGCGCAGCCGCACCGCGCCGGCCGCGTCGATCACTTCGATGTTCCCGGAGCCGGTCTCGGCGCGGACGTCGCCGGTTGCCCCGCTGACCGAGACGTTGCCCGAGCCGAGCTTGAACTCCACCGCGCCGACCCGGCTCAGCTCGACGTCCCCGGAGCCGGTCTCGCCGCGTACCGCCACGCCCTCGGGGGCGGAGATCTCCCAGGAGACGCTGCACCGGGGGCCGCATTCGGTGCGCAGCACCAGTTCGTCGCCGTTGATCTCGTATCGGGTGTCCGGCTGCCCGCCCTGGTAGCGGACCACCCGCTTGATGCGTACCTGGGGGGCGGAGCCGGCGGCGCGGACGGTGATGTCGCCCGAGCCCGGCTCCACGGTGATCCGGGTGATCTTCACCGCCTCGGTGTTGTCGTAGTCGAGCCGGCGGAACGAGATGGTGTCACATCCGCAGAGGAGGATCAGGGAGGCCGCCGCGGCGGCGGCGACGGTCCGGTGCACAGCCATGGTCAGGACGCTACGGGCGACCCCAGGGGCGGCACATCCGGGTTCGACCGCCGATCCACCCCGAACCGACCCTGAGATCGCACCCCGAGGGAGAATGACCCGATGGCCGGGTACCGCCGACAGCTCTACCGCGACGACGCGGTGGTGCTGCGCGTGCAGAAGCTGGGCGAGTCCGACCGGATCATCACCCTGCTCACCCGCCGGCACGGCCGGCTGCGCGCGGTGGCCCGGGGCGTCCGGCGCACCAGCAGCCGGTTCGGCGCCCGGCTGGAGCCGTTCGGGCACGTGGACCTCCAGCTCGCCGGCGACCCCACGGGCAACCTGGGCAGCTCGCTGCACACCGTCAGCCAGGTCGAGGGGATCGACCTCTACGGCAAACGGTTCCTCGGCGACTACCCGCGCTACACGGCGGCCAGCGCGATCGCCGAGACCGCGGAACGGCTCACCCCGGTCGAGCGGGAGCCGTCGCTGCGGTTGTTCCAGCTCACCCTCGGCGCGCTGCGCTCACTGGCCGGTGGCGAGCACGCCACCACCCTGGTGTTGGATGCCTACCTGCTGCGCGGGATGGCGTTCGCCGGCTGGGCGCCGGCGCTGGCCGCCTGCGCGGTCTGCGGCACCCCGGGGCGGCACCGGGCGTTCTCCGTACCGGCCGGGGGAGCGGTCTGCCCGGACTGCCGGCCGCCCGGCGCCGCCCACCCCGCCCCGGCCACCATCGCGCTGATGTCCGCGCTGACCACCGGCGACTGGGCGTACGCCGACGCCACCGAGACCGGCGTACGCCGGGAGTGCAGTGGCCTGGTCGCGGCGCACCTCCAGTGGCACCTGGAGCGCGCGCTACGCTCGCTGCCGCTGGTCGACCGGGGTGGCCCGACTTCCGGCACGGTCCCACCGCCGAGCGGCACGGGGCCGGGCGCGGTCCCGCCGGGCAGCGGCGTCGGGCCAGCCGCTGGTGTGAACAGGGAGAAGACCGAGTGATCCGATCGATGAGGGCCGTCCGGCGCGAGCCGGTGCCACCGACTCCGCACCCGTCCGGGGCCCGGCCGCCGGCGCTGCCGACGGAGGCCCTGCCGAAGCACGTCGCCATCGTCATGGACGGCAACGGCCGCTGGGCCAAGGAGCGGGGGCTGCCCCGGACCAAGGGTCACGAGCAGGGGGAATACAGCCTCTTCGACACCATCGAGGGCGCGATCGAGCTGGGCATCCCCTACCTGTCGGCGTACGCGTTCTCCACCGAGAACTGGCGGCGCTCGCCGGACGAGGTCCGCTTCCTGATGGGTTTCAACCGGGACGTCATCCGCCGCCGCCGGGACCAGCTCGTCGACCTCGGCGTGCGGGTGGTCTGGTCGGGCCGGGCCGGGCGGCTCTGGAAGAGCGTGATCTCCGAGCTGCAGACCGCCGAGGAGATGTCCCGGGGCAACTCGACGCTGACCCTGCAGTTCTGCGTCAACTACGGCGGGCAGGCGGAGATCGCCGACGCCGCCGCCGCGATCGCCCGTGACGTGGCCGCCGGCCGGCTCGACCCGGGCAAGGTCAACGAGAAGACCGTCGCGAAGTACCTCTACCACCCCGAAGTCCCCGAGGTGGACCTCTTCCTGCGTCCCTCCGGGGAGCAGCGCACCTCCAACTTCCTGCTCTGGCAGAGCGCGTACGCCGAGTTGGTGTTCCTCGACACCCTTTGGCCGGACTTCGACCGGCGCCACCTCTGGTACGCCTGCGAGCTCTACGCCCAGCGGGACCGCCGGTTCGGCGGCGCCTTGCCCAACCCGGTCGCCCCCGTAGTCTGAGCTCACGCTTACCGCCGCGGCTGACGGGGTACCAACCGGACAGCAGCCGATCGCGGAGGTGAACCAACATGCTGCAGAAGCGGATCGCCCAATGGGCACTCATGGCGGTCGCCGTGCCGCTGGCGGCGGCCGGTGCACGCCGGCTGAGCCACTCCCTGGAGGCCCGTCGCGGCCCGACCGGAGTGAGCCGACTCCTCACCAGGGGCGCCGACCTGCTGCGGCCGCAGAAGGCGCGGCGTCGTCGGTTCTGGTGACGACACGCGTGGACGCCGTCCCCCTGCGGTTGCAGCAGGCGCGGCGTCGTCGGTTCTGGTGACGACACGCGTGGACGCCGTCCCCCACCGGGGCGGCGTCGACGCGTTTCCGGTGGGCGGCGCGGCCTCGGCGCATACCATCGGCGCGAGGGCGCGCCGCTCGGTCGCGTCCGGCCACGGGGGTGGGCATGCGGGATCTCCGGTACGAGATGACGGCCGCGCTGGCCGGCGCGGGCCTGGTTGACGCCGCGCACCGGGAACGGGTCGCGGACCTCTGCGCCGGCGTCGCCGAGCGGTACTGCGCCGAGCTCGGGCACACGCCGGCCGTCCGCTCCGGCGAGATCGCCGAACTGGCACAGGGCGAACCGGCCGCGGACTGGGCGCCCACCCCTGCCGACGATTCCAGCTCGGCGCGTCTGGCGCCGCGCGGCGGCCTGGAGCCGTCGTCAGACGCCGCCGAACGGGCCTGGTGAGCGGCGCCACGGGAGGCGGCATGCCGCGGCGTCTCGGGCGACGAACGCGACCTGCGGCACATCGAGTGGATCAGGCTGCGCTCAGGCCTCCACCTCGGAGCGGTTCCCGGCCCACAGGGTGTGGAACGTGCCGTCCCGGTCCACCCGGTGGTAGGTGTGCGCCCCGAAGTTGTCCCGCAGCCCCTGGATCAGCGCCGCCGGCAGCCGTTCCGCGCGCAGGGCGTCGAACCAGGCCAGCGACGACGAGAAGGCCGGGGTCGGCACGCCCGCCCGGGCCGCGTCGGCCACCACCCGCCGCCAGGCCGGGATCCCGGCGCTGACCCGGTCGGCGAACCAGGGTGCCACCAGCAGCGTCGGCAGCTCCGGCTGCCCGTCGTACGCCTCCCGGATCCGGTCCAGGAAGCGGGCCCGGATGATGCAGCCGCCCCGCCAGATGGTCGCGGTGCCGCCCAGGTCGATGCCCCAGTCGTACTCCCGGCTGCCGGCCCGGATGTGGTCGAAGCCCTGCGCGTACGCGACGATCTTGCTGGCCAGCAGCGCGCGCCGGACGTCCTCGACGAAGGTCTCCCCGTCGTCGACCGACCACTTCGCGCCCGCGTCGGGGAAGGCCCGGCGGGCGGCGGCCCGCTGGTCGGCGTGGCCGGACAGCGACCGGGCGAAGGTGGCCTCGGCGATGCCGGTGATCGGGACGCCGAGGTCGAGCGCGCTCTGCACGGTCCACCGCCCGGTGCCCTTCTGCTCGGCCTGGTCGAGCACCACGTCGACGAAGGCCCGGCCGGTCGCCGCGTCGGTGTGCGCCAGCACGTCGGCGGTGATCTCAATGAGGAACGACTCCAGCTCGCCCGTGTTCCACTCGCGGAAGATCTCCGCGATCTCCGCCGGGCTCGCCGACAGGCCCGCCCGCAGCAGGTCGTACGCCTCGGCGATGAGCTGCATGTCGGCGTACTCGATGCCGTTGTGGACCATCTTGACGAAGTGGCCCGCGCCGTCCGGGCCGATGTGCCGGCAGCACGGGGTGCCGTCCACGTGCGCGGAGATCTTCTCAAAGATCGGGCCGAGCTTCCGGTAGGACGCGGCCGAGCCGCCCGGCATGATGCTCGGGCCGTGCAGCGCGCCCTCCTCGCCGCCGGAGACGCCGGTGCCGACGAAGTGCAGCCCGTGCCCCCGCAGCGCCTCCTCCCGCCGGCGGGTGTCGGCGAAGTGGGCGTTGCCGCAGTCGACGACGATGTCCCCCGCCTCGAGCAGGGGCACCAGCTCGTCGATCACCGCGTCGGTCGGCGCGCCCGCCTTCACCATGACGATCACGGCGCGCGGGCGTTCCAGCGAGGCGACGAAGTCGGCCAACGACTCCGACGGCACGAACCGGCCCTCGTCGCCGTGCTCGGCGACCAGACTGCGGGTGCGCTGCGGCGAGCGGTTGTGCAGTGCCACGGTGAAGCCGTTGCGGGCCAGGTTCCGGGCCAGGTTGCGGCCCATCACCGCCAGGCCCGTCACGCCGATCTGCGCCGTCGCCTGCTCTGCCATGCGTACCGCCACCTCTCGTCCGGCTGCCCGTCCTGCGACGGTATCGCGGTCGATGCGAGCGCGGGCGGGGACGCCGACGGCGGGTGGGGGCCCGGTCGCGGTCCGTCCTCAACCCTCCGCCGGGCGGACCTCCACGTGGGCGACCTTCGCGTCGGTGACGCCGAGCGTGCCGGTAAATCGGGTGCACGGTGCGGCGGCGGTGGGTTAGCCTGCCGTCATGCGTAACTGACGCCCTTCCTCCGAGCCCTGGTCCGCCGCCGTTCGCGCCGCGGATCCGTCCCGCTCCGGGCGTCCGCATCCGCACCGCCGTCGTCGCGGTGGCTTTCCTGTCGGACCTGCCGGGGCTTGCCCGCTCGCCGCGCCCACCGGGCGCCCCGACAGTCAGGAGGCAGCGTATGCCCGCCAAGCGCAGTCCGAAGAAATCCCGTAAGCCCGCGTCGGCGCCGTCCCTGGTGGACGTGACCCCGCCGGACCTCGACGAACTGACGGTGGCGTCCCCGGTGTCGGTGACCCGGCCGGGCCGGGCCGACACCCCGCCGGCACCGAAGGCCGGCCCGCCGGTCGGCCGGGACTCCCGTGTCGCCGGGCGCAGCCAACGCGCCGGCCAGACCCGGTTCTACGCCTTCCGGCGGAGCTGAGGCCCGGGCGGGCCACCTGTCACCTCGCCGATGTTGCGGTGTCCCGGCTGCCGCCGGGGCCAAGCTGTGCCGGAGCCCGCCGGCAGCCGCACCCGGATGCCGCGAGTTCGCCGAAGCGGCGGTGACAAACGGCCCGCACCGGCCGGTCCGGGGCGGGGCGGCACGAGCCGCCCCGCCCCGCTCCCGCGGCTCAGGCCGCAGCGGTCGCCGGGGCCGCCGTCCCGGTCGGCGCCTCGGCGGCACGCGACCGCTCGACGCCGAGGGCCAGGCCGACGAAGCCGGCCACCATCAGCACGCTCACCGCCGCCTTGACCGGGACGCCGGTGCCGACCAGATCCAGCACCTGTCCGGCGGTGAGGACCAGCGGCACCCAGAGCGCGACCAGCCGGGCGCGCCAGGCGCCGAAGGCGAGCACCAGGAGGCCGACCAGCCAGCCGAGCAGCCACACCGCGAACGAGGCCATCACGAACGGGTCCCCGTCGATGGCGGTGGTCACCGGCCGAGCGGCGTCGGCGTCGACGCCGCCGCCGGCCAGGGCCCCGAAGAAGGCGTTGTACTGCCACAGGTGGACGGTGGAGAAGTAGAGCCCGAGAAGGCTCGCCGCGCCGCCGACGGTGGCCACCACCGGCTTGCGCCGGCCCAGGGTAGCGGCCAGCCCGAGCATCGCCGGCAGCAGCAGCAGGTGGGCCAGGGCGAACAGGACGGTCTCCACCCGCCAGCCGCCCAGGTGCCCGGCGGCCACCGTGACGTTGTCGGCGGTGTCGGCCACGTCGTCCGGGAACATCACCCAGTAGAAGGCATTCGCGGCGCCGTACATTACGCCGCCGGTGAGCAGAGTGCCCGCCGTGAGCCGCCGGCTCCGCCGCCGCCCGGTGCTGTCGTCCATCAGTGTCTCCTTCCGAAGTCGTGGCAGGGACGCTAGGGGCAGCACCGGGGCCGGGTCGTCGGCGCGGAAGTTGATCCGCGGGTGGAGCTCCGGCCGCCCTCGCTACACCCGTGGGTGGACGCGGAAGGGCGGCCGCCGTCGCTACCCTTCCGGCATGTCAGCCACCCCCGCCGTCCGGGCCCGGTGGCGCGAGGTGGCCACCTCGCTCGCCGGTGCCGCGTTGCTCGCGTTCGGCCTGGCCGAGCTCTACGTCCCGCTGGCGGGCTACGTGGAGGGGGAGGGTCCGGACCTCGCCGCGCTCTCCGCCGGTTGGCTCGCCGTCCTGACCGTGCTGCTGGTCGGCTACTGCCTCGCGGTGGCCGGCTGCACGGCGTACCCCCGGGCGGCGGCCGTCCTCGCCGGCGCCTGCTTCACCGCGCAGAGCTTCACGCCGGTCCTGCCGGAGTGGCCGGTGGTGCCACTGCTGGCGTTGCTCGCCGCGGCCTTCGGCTGTGTCGCCGTGGGCGGCCGGGCTGCCTTCACGGTCGCCGCGGTCAGCTATTTTCTCTCGCTCGGGATCGAGAACGCGGTGGCCGGCGACTCCGACTGGGTGTTCATCCTGTTCGTCGGGCTCGCCGTGCTCGGCCCCGGTTACGCCGTGCGGATGCGGCGGGCGCAGGCGGCCCGGCTGGTGGCGCTGGCCGCCGAGCGGGAGGCCGCGGCCCGGACGGACGAGCGGCTGCGGGTGGCCCGGGAACTGCACGACATCGTCTCGCACGGGGTCTCGGTGATGGTGCTGCAGGCCGCCGCGGCGCAGGCCGTGCTCGACTCGGACGCGGCGCAGGCCCGCACGTCCCTCGACGCCGTGCAGGACGTCGGGCGTGAGGTGGTCACCGAGCTGCGCCGGCTGCTCGTCATCCTCCGCGGCGCCGAGCCGGCCCCGGAGGCGCTGCCCTCGCTACGCCGGCTCGAACCGTTGACCGCCGGGGTACGCCTCGCCGGCGGGCAGGTCGATGTGGATGTCACGGGCGACCTCGACATGGTCCCGGCCGCCGCCGATGTCAGCGGGTACCGGATCCTCCAGGAGGCGCTGACCAACGCCGCCCGGCACGCGGCGGGCGCGGCGGTCCGCGTGTCGATCGAGGTGACCGGCGACGCTCTCCGGCTGAGGGTGACCGACGACGGCACCGGCGGGGCCCGGCGGAGCGCCGGCACCGGGCACGGCCTGACCGGCATCCGCGAGCGGGTGGAGCTGTTCGGCGGCACGGTGACCGCCGGCCCGCGCCCGCAGGGCGGCTTCGACGTACGCGTCGAGCTGCCCTTCGACGCCGAGGCGTCGGTCGGCACGCTCGCCACGACGGGAGTCACCGGATGACCCGGGTTCTCATCGCCGACGACGAGGCGTTGGTGCGGGGCGGCCTCCGGCTGATCCTCACCGCGCAGCCCGACCTCGAGGTCGTCGCCGATGCGGCCGACGGTGAGGAAGCCGTGCAGCTCGCGAACCGGTTCGCACCCGACGTGGTGCTGATGGACATCCACATGGCGCCCACGGACGGGATCGCCGCGACCGAGCGGATCCTGGCCGCGCGTGGCGAGACCCGGATCATCATGCTGACCACCTTCGATCTCGACGAGTACGTGTACCGGGCGCTGCGCGCCGGCGCCTCCGGCTTCATGCTCAAGACCACTCCGCCCCGGGAACTGGCCGAGGCGGTGCGGACGGCGGCCCGCGGCGACGCCCTGCTCTCCCCGTCGATCACCCGGCGCCTGATCGACCACTACACCGCGACGGCGTCGGTGACCGGCCACCCGGGCCTGGCGGAGCTGACCGCCCGGGAGACCGAGGTGTTGCGGATGATGGCTCTCGGCCTGTCCAACCAGGAGATCGCCGGCCAGCTCTTCGTCGGCGAGGCGACCGTGAAGACGCATGTGAACCGCATCTTCGCCAAGCTCGGAGTGCGGGACCGGGTGCAGGCGGTCGTGCTGGCGTACCAGAGCGGCGTGGCGCAGCTCCGGCGGTAGCGGACGTGGTCAGCCGATCAGCGGGCGGAACGTGCCGAGCGCGACGCTGACCGCGAGCGCCGCGCCGGCCAGCACCGCCGCGCCGGCGACCAGCAGCCCGTCCGCCCGGGTGAAGCGCTGCCGCCGGGCGACCGTACGCGGGATGCCGGCGTCGAAGCCGCGGGCGTCCATCGCGACCGCCAGCCGGGTGCCCCGGCGGATCGCCCCGACCAGCAGGGCGAACGCCGTCGACACGAAGAGCCGCACCCTGGCGACGGGGTTGCGGCCGGCGTCCACGCCGCGGGCCCGCCGGGCCATGCTGATCATCCGCCACTCCTGTTCGAGCAGCGGTACCAGCCGGAACGCGGCCAGCGCGCCGATGGCGAACCGGGCCGGGGCCTTCGCGTTCTGGATCAACGCGTCGGCCAGGTCGGTGGGGTCGGTGGTGGCGAAGACGAGGATCCCGGGCAGCGCCACCGCGAGCATCCGCAGCACCAGGCCGAGCGCCGTGAGCAGCACCCCTTCGGTCACCAGGATCGGACCGGCCTCGGCCAGCACCCGGCCGGACCGGTCGGCGGCGAAGAGCACCAGGGTGACCAGGATGCCGCCGGCGCTGGCCAGCAGCGGCCAGCCCCGCCGGGCCAGCATCCGGTAGCGGATGCCGAACAGCGGCAGCACCACCAGCTCGATCGCGATGGCGATCGCCGGGGCCACCGGGTCCAGGGTGGCGATGAGGACCAACGAGAAGACCAGCGCGGCGGCCAGCTTCGCCACCGGGTTGCGGCGGGCCAGCGGCGCGCCGGGCCGGGCCACGGGCTCCACGCTGATCATGCGCGCTCCCCGCTACAGGTCGGGACGGTGGCGGTCATCGGCGGTCCAGGGCGACGGTGCGGTCGGCGAGCGCGGCGACGAAGTCCGGGTCGTGGGTGACCGCGACGATGCCGTGGCCGGCGTCGCGCAGCTCGGCGAAGAGGTCGACCAGTTCCGACCAGGTCCGCCGGTCCTGGCCGAAGGTGGGCTCGTCGCAGATCAGCAGGCGCGGCGCGGTGGCCAGGGCGGTTGCCACGCTCAGCCGCCGCGCCTCCCCGCCGGAGAGGGTGTACGGGTTGGCCCCGGCGAGCCGGGCCAGCCGCAGCCGGTCCAGCAGCCCGTCCACGGTGGCCCGTACCGCCGCCTCGGGCTCGCCGGTCCGGCGCGGGCCGAGCGCCAGTTCGTCGTAGACGGTGCCGGTGACGAACTGGTGCTCCGGATCCTGGAAGACCGAGCCGATCCGCCGGGCCAGCAGGGGCGCGCGCCAGCGGTGCGGGGGAGTGCCGGCGTCCTGCCCGGCCAGGGCGGCGGTGGCGGTGGCCGTACCGGTGCCGGGGCGGAGCAGGCCGCCGAGGAGCAGGGCCAGGGTGGACTTGCCGGCGCCGTTCGGGCCGAGGACGGCGAGCGCCTCGCCGGCGCGTACATCGAGGTCGACGGGGGCCAGCCGGGGCGGCAGGCCGAGCCGGTCGGCGGTGAGCAACCGGTCGCCCGGCGGTGCGGTGGCGTGCCGGGGCGGCACGGTGCGACCCGGCACCCAGACCCCGGCAGCGGCGAGCGCGTCGCCCTGCGCGGAAAAGACCGCGTCGGGCGGCCCGTCGGCCCGCACCCCGCCGCCGGCCTCCAGCACCACCACCCGGTCGACCAGCGGCAGGGCCTCGGCGACCCGGTGCTCGACCAGGATCAGCGTGGTGTCCGCGTCGAGCGCGTCCGCGACGGCCTGCCGGACCAGCGCGGCGCCGGCCGGGTCGAGGTTGGCGGTGGGCTCGTCGAGCAGCAGCAGCCCGGGCCGCGGGGCGAGCACCCCGGCGAGGGCGAGCCGCTGCTGCTCGCCGCCGGAGAGTGTCGCGGTGGGCCGGTCCCGGTGGTACGGGAAGCCGACCCGGCGCAGTGCCGCGTCCACCCGGGGCCAGATCTCCTCGGCGGGTACGCCCCGGTTCTCCAGCCCGAACGCGACGTCGTCGCCGCAACGGGCCATCACCAGTTGGGTCTCCGGGTCCTGGAAGACGATGCCGACCTGTTCCCGGGCCTTGCGCGGGTCGAGCCCGTCGATCTCGACGGTGCCCTCCTGCTCGCCGGAGTCCTCGGGCAGCAGCCCGGCGAGCGCCGCCAGCAGGGTGCTCTTGCCCGCCCCGGACGCCCCCAGCAGCAGCACCCGCTCCCCGCGCTCGACGCGCAGGTCCACCCCACGGACGGCCCACCCCTTCCGCCCGGCGTGCCGCCACCCGAACCCCCGCAGCACCACCCCACTCACACCCACACCCCTCCCACCCCACCCCACCCCGGCCTGCCCCACCCCGCCCCGTCGATCATGAGGTTGGCGGCAGTTTCAGAGATCCACATCGCCGTCAACCTCATGATCAACATGATCGGCTCGGGCGGTCAGACGGCGGCGCGTTCGCGGCCGGCGGGGAAGCGGTCGAGGACGCCGGTGTTCGCCAGGGCGCGGGTCAGCGCGACGCCGCCGAGGCCGGCCACGACCAGTGCGCTGACGGCGGTGATGAGGATGTACGGCAGCCGGAAGCTGCCCCACGCGGTGTCCGGGTACCAGACGAAGACGTCGTAGATCGCGGCGGCCAGGCCGGCCAGGGTGGCGGCCAGCAGCGAGACCGGGAGCCGGTAGGTGCGGTAACCGAAGAGCGCGAAGGCCAGTTCGCCCGCCGCCGCCTCCAGCGGGCCCTGCACCACCAGGGTCCAGCCCCAACTGCTGCCGAGCGCGACCGACACCAGCGCGGCGACGGTCAGCGTGAAGAACGCGGCGCCGGGCTTGCGGATGATCAGCGCGCCGAGCACGGCCGGCACCAGCCACACGCCGTACAGCGCCGCCCGGCCGGGCAGCGGGATGGCGTCCGCCGGCCCGTTCCAGAGCAGGCCCCACGCCCAGAAGATGACGCCGAACGCCACCCCGAGCACCGAGGCGATGACGATGTCGATGGTGCGCCACCGGTTGCCGGTTGGGTGAGTCATGGTTGCTCCCAGTTCGTCGAGGGTGAACCAGGAGAAGACGCACGCCGCGTCCGGATGCCCGGACGGCGGCGCGGCTGGAGGTCGACCGAACTCCCTGCGCTGGCATTACCCAGATCAGGTTCGAGGGTCTGCGGGCACCTGCCCGCACTCTCAGCGCTGTGCGCTCCCCTGTCGGATGTGAAGTTGTCTGCGGCAGACGCTAGCACCGGTGCCCGCCGCCGGCACAGCAGGGCGAGCGGTGCCGGTCCGGCTGGGTAGGCTGCCGATCATGCGGGTCGACGCGCGAGGTCTGACGTTCGAGGTACGCACCGGCGGTCCCGAGGACGGCGATCCGATCCTGCTGCTGCACGGCTTCCCGCAGCACGGCGGCGAGTGGGACGAGGTGGTGCCCCTGCTGCACGCGGCCGGGCTGCGCACGTACGCGCTCGACCAGCGGGGCTACTCGCAGGGCGCCCGGCCGACGTCGGTCGAGGCGTACCGGATCCCGGAGCTGGTGGCGGACGCGGCCGGCGTGCTCGACACGCTCGGCGTCGAGGCCGCGCACCTGGTCGGGCACGACTGGGGCGCGATCGTGGCCTGGAGCCTGGCGGCGGTGCACCCGGAGCGGGTCCGCAGCCTCACCGCGGTCTCGGTGCCACACCCGGCGGCGATGGCCCACGCGCTCGCCACCGACCCGCGACAGAAGGCCCGCTCCGCCTACATCACGCTGTTCCGCAAGCCCGGTAAGGCGGAGCGGGTGCTGCTCGCCCTCAACGCCGTCGCGCTGCGCCGGATGCTCGGCGGGGTGGGCGACCCCGCGCAGGTGGCCCGCTACGCCGACCCGATGTGCGAGCCGGGTGCGCTGACCGCCGCGCTGAACTGGTACCGGGCGATGACCGGGGCGGACCTGAAGGCCGTCGGGCCGGTCAGCGTGCCGACCACCTTCGTGTGGAGCGACCGGGACATCGCGATCGGCCGCACCGCCGCCGCGGCCTGCGCACCCCAGGTGACCGGCGACTACCGCTTCGTCGAGCTGCCCGGCGTCACGCACTGGATCCCGGACGAGGCGCCCGCCCCGCTGGCCGCCGCGATCCTCGCCCGGGTGGGCCGATGATCGCCGGTGCCGCGCCGGCCCGGCCGCACACCCGCGCGTCGCTCGCCGCCCAGTTCCGCGCCCTCGGCGTACGCCCCGGCGGGACCGTCCTGGTGCACGCGTCCCTGCGCCCGCTGGGCTTCCTCTGCGGCGGCCCGGAGGCGGTCGTGCTCGCCCTGCGCGACGTGCTCGGCCCGGCCGGGACCCTCGTGGTGCCCACCCACACGCCGGACAACAGCGATCCCGCGGGCTGGACCAACCCGCCGGTGCCGGCCGACTGGTGGCCGGTGATCCGGGACGAGCTGCCCGGCTTCGACCCGGCGGTCACGCCGAGCCGGTTCATGGGCGCCCTCGCCGAGCTGGTCCGCACCTGGCCCGGCGCGCGGCGCAGCGACCACCCGCACGTCTCGTTCGCCGCGCTGGGGCCGGCGGCCGACCGGGTCGTCGCCGACCACGCGCTCGCCGACATGCTCGGCGAGGGCTCCCCGCTGGCCCGCCTCTACGAGCTGGACGCCGACGTGCTGCTGCTCGGGGTGGAGCACGACAGCAACACGTCGCTGCACCTGGCCGAGTACCGGCAGCCGGCGCCGCCCCGGCAGCGCTGCGGCGCGGCCGTGCTGACCGGCGACGGCGGCCGGGCGTGGGTGTGGTGGGACGACATCCGCCTGGACGACGACGGCTTCGGCCGGCTCGGCACCGAGCTGGAGGCCACCGGAGCGGTACGGCTCGGGCCGGTCGGCGACGGGACGGGCCGGTTGATGAGGCAGCGGGTGGCGGTCGACTTCGCGGTGGACTGGCTGGCCCGGAACCGACGGACGGAGGAATCATGAGCGTGAGCGAGCGAAGCGAGCGAACCATCCGGCTCAGCAGCGCGGCGCCTCGCGCCGCCGCGGAGCGAAGCGAGGCGGCGGCGTGAGCGCCGAGGCGTACCTGGCGGTGGTGACCGAGACGATCGGCCGGGTGGCCGCCGGCCAGCGGGACGGGGTGGCGCGCGGCGCCGACCTGATCGCCGAGTCGCTGCGCGCCGACGGGGTGGTCCACGCGTTCGGCACCGGCCACTCGGAGGCCCTGGCGATGGAGATCGCCGGCCGGGCCGGTGGGCTGGTCCCCACCAACCGGATCGCCCTGCGCGACCTCGTCCTCTACGGGGGCGACCCGGCCGACGTGCTCGGCCCGAAGCTGGAACGCGAGCCCGAGGTGGCGCACCGCCTCTACGAGCTGGCCCCGATCCGCCCGCAGGACGTCTTCGTGCTCGCCTCCAACTCCGGCGTGAACGGTGCGATGGTGGAGTTCGCGTCCATCGTCAAGGAACGCGGGCACGCGCTGATCGCGATCACCTCGGCGGCGCACTCCGCCCGGATGACCTCGCGCCACCCGTCCGGGCGCAAGCTCGCCGACTTCGCCGACGTGGTGCTCGACAACGGCGCCCCGTACGGCGACGCCACCCTGCCGCTGCCCGGCGGCGGCGCGGTCGGTGCGGTCTCCTCGATCACGGCCGCGCTGCTGGCGCAGCAGCTCGTGGCGGAGGTCGTGGCCCGGCTGCTGGCGGCGGGGGAGCGGCCCCCGGTCTACCTGTCGGCGAACATCACCGGCGGCGACGAGCACAACGCCGAGCTGGAGGCCCGGTACGCGGGCCGGATCCGCCGGGGGGCGTGAGCGCGAGGAGTGAGCCGGGTTTGCGAGCCCCGCAGTCGCGAACTGAGGAGGCATCGTGAGCGCGAGGAGTGAGCCGGGTTTGCGAGCCCCGCAGTCGCGAACTGAGGAGGCACCGTGAGCCCGCATGGGCGGCAGGGTGAACCGGTTTCGCGACGGTGCGGACCGGGCACCGGCGGTAGTGCCGACGGATGCTTCCGCCGGCAGTACCGTCATCCCTGGAGGTAGCGCGTGTCCAAGGAAACCGAGAAGCAGCGGTGGCAGCGCAACTTCGCCGACCTGCTCCAGGAGCTGCGGGTGGCGCAGACCGGCGTGCAGATCCTCTTCGCCTTCCTGCTCACCCTGCCGTTCAGCAGCGGTTTCACCCGGACCACCAACTTCCAGAAGGACACCTACATCGTCGCTTTGCTGGCCGCCGCCGCAGCCACCGCGATGATCATCTCGCCGGTCGCCTTCCACCGGGCGCTGTTCCGGCAGGGCCGCAAGCCGGAGCTGGTCCGGTTCGCCCACCGGGTGGCCATCGGCGGCCTGGCCTTCATGCTGATCTCGATGGTCAGTGCGGTCCTGCTGATCACCGACTTCGTGCTGGGCCGGCTGGCGGCCCTGGTGCTGACCGGGGTCACCGGGGCGTGGTTCCTGACCTTCTGGCTGGTCCTGCCGCTCGCCGCCCGGCGCAACTGGGGCGACGACATCGACGACGAGGACGACAACCCGCGGGTGCTGCCCGGCGACTGACCGCGCCGATCCCGCCAAATCGGACGTGCACCGAACGCTACCCCTGGGTAACAACCGGGGGTAGCGTCGTTTTCGTCGCGCACGTCGACGCAGCCGGACCGAGGTCTCCAGGAGGCAGCCGTGACCACGACACAGAACAGCCGACCCGATCCCGCCGGGCACGGCGGCCCGACCGGCCGGGTGGCCCCGATCGACGACACCGATCCGCCGGCCGCCGCCGGCGACCGGGTGGACGGCGTGGGGCCGCTGCCCACCGAGGCCGGCCAGGTCTCCGAGAAGGAGGCCCGCCAGGTCGCGGAGGCGGCCCGCGAAGCGGCCTGGGACCGGCCCAGCTTCGGCAAGGAACTCTTCCTCGGCCGGTTCCGCCTCGACCTGATCAGTCCGCGGCCGCGCGCGAAGCCGGAGGACGTGGCGCGGGCCGAGGAGTTCCTCGGCGCGTTCGGGGCGTACCTGGACGCCGAGGTGGACGGTGCGGCGATCGAGCGGGACGCGCGCATCCCGGACGAGGTGTTCCACGGGCTGGCCCGGCTGGGCGCCTTCGGCATGAAGATCGACCGGAAGTACGGCGGCCTCGGGCTGAGCAACCTGCACTACTGCCGGGCGCTGATGCGGGCCGGCTCGGTCAACCCGGCGATCAGCGCGCTGCTCTCCGCGCACCAGTCGATCGGCGTGCCGCAGCCGCTGAAGATGTTCGGCACCCCCGAGCAGAAGCAGCGCTTCCTGCCCCGGCTGGCCGCCGGTGAGGTGTCCGCGTTCCTGCTCACCGAGCCGGACGTCGGCTCCGACCCGGCGCGGCTGGCGACCACCGCCGAACCGACCGAGGACGGCACGGGTTACCGGCTCAACGGGGTCAAGCTGTGGGCCACCAACGGCACGGTCGCCACCCTGCTGGTGGTGATGGCCCGGGTGCCGGCGGCCGAGGGGCGGCGCGGCGGCATCACCGCCTTCGTGGTGGAGGGCGACAGCGAGGGCATCACGGTCGAGCGGCGCAACGCCTTCGTGGGCCTGCGCGGCCTGGAGAACAGCCTCACCCGGTTCCACGACGTGTTCGTGCCCAAGGAGAACGTGATCGGCGGCGAGGGCAAGGGCCTGAAGATCGCCCTGACCACGCTGAACACCGGGCGGCTGTCGCTGCCGGCCATGTGCGTCGGCGCCGGCAAGTGGTCGCTGAACGTGGCCCGGGAGTGGGCCGCCGACCGGGTCCAGTGGGGCCGGCCGGTCGGCGAGCACGAGGCGGTGGCCAAGAAGCTGGCCTTCATCGCCGCCACCACGTACGGCATGGAGAGCATGCTCAACCTCTGCTGCCTGCTCGCCGACGACGACCGCAACGACATCCGGATCGAGGCGGCGCTGGTGAAGCTCTACGCCAGCGAGATGGCCTGGAAGATCGCCGACGAGCTGATCCAGATCCGGGGTGGCCGCGGCTACGAGACGGCCGAGTCCCTGGCCGCCCGGGGCGAACGGCCGGCCGCGGTCGAGCAGATGCTGCGCGACCTGCGGATCAACCGGATCTTCGAGGGCTCCACCGAGATCATGCACCTGCTGATCGCCCGCGAGGCGGTCGACGCGCACCTCTCGGTGGCCGGCGACATCATCGACCCCGACGCCGGGCTGGGTCGCAAGGCGAAGGCGGGTGCCCGGGCCGGCGTCTTCTACGCGAAGTGGCTGCCCACCCTCGCCGTCGGCCGGGGCCAGGCACCCCGGGCGTACGCCGAGTTCGGCCCGCTCGCCGGCCACCTGCGACACGTCGAGCGCGCCTCCCGCAAGCTGGCCCGCGCCACCTTCTACGCGATGTCCCGCTGGCAGGGGAAGATGGAGCGCAAGCAGGCGTTCCTCGGCCGGGTGGTGGACATCGGCGCGGAGCTGTTCGCGATGGCCGCGGTCTGCGTACGGGCCACCGCCGAGCGAGCGGAGCACCCGGAGCACGTCGAGCTGGCCGACCTGTTCTGCCGGCAGGCCCGGCTGCGCGTCGACGAGCTGTTCACCGGGCTGTGGTCCAACACCGACTCGGTTGACGTGGCGGCCGCGAAGCGGATCCTCGCCGGCCGGTACGCCGCCCTGGAGGAGGGCGTCGTGACCCCGCCGGCCGACCGGCCCTGGGTGGCCCGCTGGCAGCCCGGCCCGTCCACCGCCGAGGACGTCCGCCGCCGCATCCCGCCGATGGAGTGAGTCCGGTCGCGGGGCGGTGAATTCGGCAGACGGATGTTCGTGCCGAGCACCTCCGCACACGGAGCTAACCGGGTCGAGCGATATGCCGCTGGGGCATAGCTATGACTCAGAGGCATATCGCTGCCTGGATATCTGTGGCTGGGGCCAGCCGGCGGCCGCCGGCCGACAGCTGGACCCGGGTCAGCGGGAGGTAGCCGGCTCAGCTGGCGGCGATGGCCCAGGCCAGCACGCCGGCCAGGATGAGCCCGTTCAACGCGGCCAGCACCAGGTACGCGGCCGGCGGGATCTTGCGGCCCTTGCGGACGTAGCTCACCAGGACGCCCGCGTACGCCAGCAGCAGCACGGCGACGGCGATCAGGAAGTACAGCACCGCAACACCCTACCGGCCGGCCCGCAGGCCGAGTCTGCGCAGCTCCAGTGCGGCGAGCGCGTCGACGGTCGCGTCGTCGCCGCGGCGCCACGCCTCGGCCGCGTCCGGCGCGATCCGGGCCAGCCGACCGAGCGGCTGGCCGGCGAGCGCGCGCAGTGCCAGCAGGTCCCGGCCGGCGGGGGCGGCGGCGAGCGCCTGCGCCACGCCGGCCCGGCGCATCCAGCGCACCCGCAGCGGCAGCCAGCCGAAGAGCACGAGCCCGAGCGGGAAGACCAGCACCGCGATGCTCAGTCCGAGGGCCAGCTGGCCGACCAGTTCCTGCTGGTCGCGGCCGGCCTCGGCGACCGCGCGGGCGGCCTCGGCGGCCTTGGTGAAGGGGGCGGTCAGCTCGTCGCCGACCAGCGGGACCCGACCCACCTTGCCGCCGGCGTCGGCCAGGTTGTCGGCGAGGCCTCCGCCGGCCCCCTCCAGCTTCTGTCCGGGTACGGCCAGCTTCTCGATCAGGTCGTGCAGCCACAGCGCGAAGCGGATCGCCGCGTACACCCAGACGACCACGAGCAGATCGGTGAGGAGCTGGCGGAGGGCGGTCGGAAAACGGTCGGCGTAGATCTTCACGCCGGACAGCGTGCCACGGCCCGGCGACGCCGGCACGACGGCTCCAGGCCGCGGCGCGGCGACAGACGCGCCGAGCTGGAGTTGGCGCACGACGGGCTCCAGGTCGCGGCGCGGCGACAGACGCGCCGAGCTGGAGTTGGCGCACGACGGGTTCCAGGTCGCGGCGCGGCGACAGACGCGCCGAGCTGGAGTCGTCGCAGGGGGAGAATTCTCAGCCGGCGCAGGCCGGGCAGGTGCCGAAGATCTCCAGGGTGTGGCTGACCTCGGCGTACCCGTGCTCGGCGGCGACCCGGTCCGCCCAGCGCTCCACCGCCGGCCCGGCCACCTCCACGGTCCGGCCGCAGGCCCGGCAGACCAGGTGGTGGTGATGGCCCTCGCTGCATCGGCGATAGAGGTGCTCGCCCCCGGGCAGGCGCATCACGTCGATCTCCCCGGCGTCGGCGAGCCCCTGCAACGTCCGGTAGACCGTGGTGAGGCCGACCCGCTCGCCCCGCTCGCGCAGCATCGCGTACAGGTCCTGCGCGCTGTGGAAGCCCGCCACCTCGGCCAGCAGCGCGCTCACCGCGGTCCGCTGGCGGGTGTTTCGCAGCGCCCCTTCGGTCATGCCGCCACCCGGTGGTCGGCGTGGCCGCTGGTGGTCCGCGCGGTCATGCCGGTCCCTCCCCGGCGTGGCTGACCGCGTCCGCCACGATGTGCGCGACGTGCTCGTCCACCAGGGCGTACGCGATCTCCCGGCCGCGCCGGGAGCCGCGGACCACCCCGGCACCGCGCAGCACCCGCAGATGCTGGGAGACCAGCGGCTGCGGGGCGCCGAGCTTCTCCACGAGCTCGTGCACGCAGCGCTCACCCTGGGCCAGCTCGCTGACGATCGCCAGCCGGATGGGTGCCGACAGCGCGCGCAGCAGGTCACCCGCACCCTCGAAGGCGTCGTATCCGTGCGTGGTGGTCACCCCGTAACGGTAACCAATCCCAGCTGGAACGGCCCGGACGGGCTCACCGCAGCACCACCTCGTGCTCGTGCGGCTCGACGGCCGGCGCGCCGGCCGGCCGGGCCCGCCGGCGCAGCGCCCGCCAGCCGGCCGCGACGAGCGCGACCACCAGGAACGAGCCGATGGCCAGCAGCACCACCGAGGCGCCGGGCGCGGTGTCGGCGGTGGCGGCCACCCAGACCCCGGCCCCGGCCGCGAAGAGCCCCAGCGCCATCGCCGCCGTCATGGTGCTCCGGAACCCCCGCGTCACCTGCTGCGCGGTGGCCACCGGCACCACCATCAGGGCGCTGATCAGCAGCACCCCGACGGCCCGCATGGCGATGGTCACGGTCACCGCGGTGGTCACCGCGAGCAGCAGGTTGAGCGCCCGCACCGGCAGGCCGGAGACCCGGGCGTACTCCTCGTCGTGGCAGACCGCGAAGAGCACCGGGCGCAGCGCCAGCATGGCCACCAGGATCGCCACGCCGAGCACCAGGATGGTGATCAGATCGCCCGGCGACGTCGTGGTCAGCGACCCGAAGAGGTACGAGTTCAGCGACGCGCTGCTGGCGTCGGAGAGCCCGACCAGCAGCACGCCGCCGGCGATGCCGCCGTAGAAGAGCAGCGCCAGGGCCAGGTCCCCGGAGGTACGGCCGCGCGCGCGGACCAGCTCGATGGCGATCGCGCCCAACGTCGCCGTGATCACCGCCACCAGCACGGGGGAGCGGTTGAGCAGCAGCCCGGCACCCACGCCGGTGAGCGCCACGTGGCCGATGCCGTCGCCGATCAGCGCCAGCCGCCGCTGCACCAGATAGATCCCGAGCGCCGGGGCGGCCAGCCCGATGACCAGCGCGCCGACCAGGGCACGCAGCATGAAGTCGTACTGGAAGAGGTCCATGTCACATGCTCCACAGCCCGGCGGGCTCCTCGTCGCAGTGCGGGTGCACGTGCTCGTGGTCGGGGTCCGCGTGGTGGCCGGCCGGCTCCGGCACCGCGCCGTCGTGGGCGATCCCGCCCTCGTGGACCACGACCGCCCGGCTGATCAGTGGGCGCAGCGGCCCCAGCTCGTGGGCGACCAGGAGCACCGTGCCGCCGCCGTCGACGAAACCGCGCAGCGCCCCGGCGAACGCCTCCTGGCTGGTCGCGTCCACCCCGGCGGTCGGCTCGTCGAGCACCAGCAGCTCCGGCCGGCCGGCGAGCGCCCGGGCGATCAGGGTGCGCTGCTGCTGACCGCCGGAGAGGGTGGCGACCGGGTCACCCGCCCGGTCGGCGAGCCCGACCGCGCGCAGCGCCGCGGCGACCGCCTCCCGGTCGGCCCGTCCCGGTGGGCGCAGCAGGCCCCGACGGGCCAGCCGGCCCGACGCGACCACCTCGGCCACCGTGGCCGGTACGCCGCTGCCCGCGCCGAGCCGCTGCGGGACGTACCCGATGCGGTGCCACTGCCGGAAGCGGCGCTGCGCAGTGCCGAAGAGGGTGACCGACCCGGCGCTCAGCGGGACGAGGCCGAGCACGGCGCGGATCAGGGTCGACTTGCCGGAGCCGTTGGCGCCGAGCACGGCGACCACCTCACCGGCGGCCACGGCCAGCGAGACGTCCCGCAGCACGGGGCGGCCGTCGTAGCCGACAGCGGCATGCTCGACCTTTAAGACAAGGGGTGCGGTCATGAACAGTCCAAGGCGGTGCGCAGGGTCTGGAGGTTGGCCCGCATGGCGGAGAGGTAGTCGCCCTCGGCCGGCGGGCCCTCGATCGGGTCGAGCACGGCGGTCTTCGCGCCGACCTCGCGGGCGACCGTCTCGGCCACCTTCGGGCTGACCAGCGTCTCGAAGAAGATGGTGGTGGCCCCGTGTTCCCGGGCCTCCTGCGCCACCTCGGCGAGCCGCTGCGGGGCGGGCTCGGCGTCCGGGGTGAGGCCGGTGATGCCGACCTGCTCCAGGTCGTAGCGGGCGGTCAGGTAGCCGAACGCGGTGTGGCTGGTCACGATCTCCCGGCGCGGGCAGGTCCGCAGGCCTGCGGCGTAGTCGGCGTCGAGCTTCTCCAGCGTGGCGCGCAGGGTCTTCGCCCGGGCGGTGAACTCGGCGGCCCGGCCCGGGTCGGCCTTGCCGAGCCGCTCGGCCAGCCGGTCGCCGATGGTGGCCAGCCGAGTCGGGTCGAGCCACACGTGCGGGTCCTTGCCGCCGCTCTCCTCCGCGTGGCCGGACTCGCCCTCGTGCTGGTGACCGCCGTCGGCCGCGTCGCGCAGCGGCTGCACGGTGGCCACGTCGAACGCCCGGTCACCGCCGTTCTGCTGGACCGCCTCGTCGACGGCCGGCTGGAACCCGGCGAGGAAGACGACCAGCTCCGCGTCGCTGACCTGGCCGACCTGGCGAGGGTTGAGCTCCAGGTCGTGCGGCTCGGCGCCGGGTTTGGTGAGGTTGGTGACCTTGACCGCGTCCCCGCCGATCTGCTCGGCGAGGAACTGGAGGGGGTAGAAGGCGGCCACCACGTCGACCCGCTCCGGGTCGCTCCCACCGCCACCGCCCTCCGAGCAGGCGGCGGCGCCAAGGGTGAGCAGGGCTGCGGTGGCTGCGGCGAGGGCGCGCGGGGCGGAGCGGACGGTCATGTGACCAACTGTCCGCGATAACGAAATTGATTGTCAAAAACGCATGATTGCATGTCAGAGCAGCTTGGCCAGGGCCACCGCGAGCAACAGCGTCAGCATCAGGAGCCGCAGCACCCGGGTCCCCGGCGTCTGCACCGGCCAGGTGACGCTCATCAGCCAGACCAGCCCCGCGGCCAGGGCGAGCAGCAGGACGCCGCCGACCGGGCCGGGCGCGAACAGGGCGACCAACACCAGGACCAGCGTGGCCAGGAACACCGCGGTCGGGTTGAGCCGGGCCGGAAGGGGACGCTGCGTACGCTGCATGGCACAGACTCTACGAGGAGGACCCGGGTGCTGGTCACCAACCGGTTCGTGGTCGACGCCGATGTCGCGTCCGAGTTCACCGAGCGGGCGCACGCCGCGCTCGCCGCGCTCGCCGCCCGCCCCGGCTACCTGCGGGGGGAACTGCTGCGGGCGCTGGACGACCCGACGCACTGGTGCCTGGTCACCGAGTGGGAGTCGGTCGGGGCATACCGGCGGGCGCTGGGCGGCTTCGACGTCAAGGTCACCGCCGTGCCGCTGCTGGCCCAGTCCGTCGACGAGCCCTCGGCGTACGAGACGCTGGCCAGCGCCGCGCCCGAGGGCGAGATCGTCATCGTCGCCAGTGATCGGGCCGCAGGTCCTTACCGCTGAGGCCGGGGGCACTACCCTGGCGCGTATGACCGCTCCCGGACCGGCCGCCCCACCCCCGAATCCCGTGCCGTCCGGCGCGCCGCCGGTATCGGGCCCGCCAGCCGAGCCCGGCGTCCCCGCGCCGCCGGCCGGCCCCGGGGCCGCCCCGCCGTTCGCCGCCCCGCCCACCGAGGGGGGCCGGGCCCGGCTCTGGCTCGGCCTCGGCGTCGGCGCGCTCGCCGTGCTGCTCTGCTGCGGTGGAGGCGGCGCCGCCATCGTCGGGCTGGCGGTCAGCAACCTGCAGGCCGTCCAGGAGCAGGGCCACGCGGTGACCGACAACTACTACCGGGCGCTGGTGCGCAAGGACTGGTCCAAGGCGTACGACCAGCTCTGCGACGACGCCCACCGGCGGGAGTCCCGGTCGGAGTTCGAGCAGCGGGCGGCCACCGAGCCGCAGATCTCCGGCTACCGGGTGGGCCAGGTCGACGCCCAGACGCTGACCGTGCCGGTGGACGTGACCCTGGCCGGCGGCAAGCGGGAGGCCCAGACGGTGACGCTGGCGACGGACCAGCAGACGGGCGCCGTGGAGGTCTGCGGGGTGAGCTGACCGGCCCCGGCTGGGCTCGGCGGCTCCGGTGGTCGTACCGTTGTCCCGGACCGTCCGGTTCAATCCACTCACCCCCGCCGACCGCCAGCCGGCGTAGGAGGAAACATGCCAGCCGACCGTATCGACGCCGTCGTCAGCCTCGCCAAGCGCCGGGGCTTCGTCTTCCCCTCCAGCGAGATCTATGGAGGCACCCGATCGGCGTGGGACTACGGTCCGCTCGGCGTGGAGCTCAAGGAGAACGTCCGGCGGCAGTGGTGGCGGACCATGGTCCAGCAGCGCGACGACGTCGTCGGCCTGGACTCGGCGGTCATCCTGGCGCGCCAGGTCTGGGAGGCCTCCGGCCACATCGCCGAGTTCGTCGACCCGCTCACCGAGTGCCAGTCCTGCCACAAGCGGTTCCGCGCCGACCACCTGGAAGAGGCCTTCGAGGCCAAGCACGGCCGACCGCCGACCTCCCTGTCGGAGATCAACTGCCCGAACTGCGGCAACAAGGGCACCTTCACCGAGCCGAAGATGTTCAACGGCCTGATGAAGACCTACCTGGGCCCGGTGGAGAGCGAGGAGGGCCTGCACTACCTGCGCCCGGAGACCGCCCAGGGCATCTTCGTCAACTACAAGAACGTGGAGACGGTCGCCCGCAAGAAGCCGCCGTTCGGCATCGCGCAGACCGGCAAGTCGTTCCGCAACGAGATCACCCCCGGCAACTTCATCTTCCGGACCCGCGAGTTCGAGCAGATGGAGATGGAGTTCTTCGTCGAGCCGGGCACCGACGAGCAGTGGCACGAGTACTGGCTCCAGGAGCGCTGGAACTGGTACCTCGACCTCGGCCTGTCGGAGCAGAACCTGCGCTTCTACGAGCACCCCAAGGAGAAGCTCTCCCACTACTCGAAGCGCACGGTCGACATCGAGTACCGGTTCCAGTTCGGCGGCAGCGAGTTCGCCGAGCTGGAGGGCATCGCCAACCGCACCGACTTCGACCTGTCGACGCACAGCAAGCACTCCGGCGTCGACCTGTCGTACTTCGACCAGAGCAAGGGCGAGCGCTGGATCCCGTACGTGATCGAGCCGGCCGCCGGCCTGACCCGTGCCGTGCTCGCCTTCCTGCTCGAGGCGTACGACGAGGACGAGGCCCCGAACACCAAGGGCGGCGTGGACAAGCGCACCGTCATGCGCTTCGACCCGCGGCTGTCCCCGGTCAAGGTGGCGGTGCTCCCGCTGTCCCGCAACGAGGCGCTCTCGCCGAAGGCCCGGGGCCTCGCCGCGGACCTGCGCAAGCGCTGGGTGGTCGAGTTCGACGACTCGCAGGCGATCGGCCGCCGGTACCGCCGGCAGGACGAAATCGGCACGCCGTTCTGCGTCACGGTCGACTTCGACACCCTCGAGGACAACGCGGTGACCGTCCGGAACCGGGACACCATGGCCCAGGAGCGCATCTCGCTGGACCAGGTCGAGCGCTACCTGATCGAGCGTCTGCCCGGCTGCTGAGCTGGTCACTGGGCCCCGGCCGCGCCGGTCGGGGCCCCGTACACTTGTCCGGTGACCGCCCCGACCCTGCCCGCGCTGCGCCCGTTGACCCTCGGGCCGCACCAGGTGTGGCCGCCGGTGGTGCTCGCGCCGATGGCCGGGATCACCAACGTCGGCTTCCGCCGGCTGTGCCGGGAGCAGGGCGGCGGCATCTACGTCTGCGAGATGATCACCACCCGGGCGTTGGTGGAGCGCAACCCGAAGACACTGCGGATGATCGCCTTCGGCGCCGAGGAACAGCCGCGCAGCCTCCAGCTCTACGGCACCGACCCGGAGATCACCGCCGCCGCCGTGCGGATCGTGGTCGAGCAGGGCCTCGCCGACCACATCGATCTCAACTTCGGCTGCCCGGTCCCCAAGGTGACCCGACGGGGCGGCGGGTCCGCCCTGCCGTGGCGGCGCCGGCTCTTCGCCCGGCTGGTCAGGGCCGCGGTGGACGCCGCGTCACCCGCCGGGGTGCCGGTCACCGTCAAGATGCGCAAGGGCATCGACGACGACCACCTGACGTACGTCGAGGCGGGGCTCGCCGCGCAGGACGCCGGCGTCGCCGCGGTCGCCCTGCACGGGCGTACGGCCGCGCAGCGCTACTCGGGCACCGCCGACTGGGATGCCATCGCCACCCTGAAGCAGGCGCTCGACGTGCCGGTGCTCGGCAACGGCGACATCTGGGAGGCCGACGACGCGCTGCGGATGGTCGCCCACACCGGGGTGGACGGCGTGGTGATCGGGCGCGGCTGCCTGGGCCGGCCCTGGCTCTTCGCCGACCTGGAGGCCGCCTTCAACGGCCGGTCCGACCGGCGGCTGCCGAGCCTGGGCGAGGTGGCGGTGACCATGCGACGCCACGCCGAGCTGCTGGTCGACCAGTTCGTGGCCGGCGCCCGCAACCCTGCCCGGGGCGAGCGGGACGGCTGCACCGACTTCCGCAAGCACGTCGCCTGGTACCTCAAGGGCTTCCCGATCGGCAGTGAGCTGCGCCGGTCCCTCGCGATGATCGACAGCCTGGCCCAGCTCGACGACCTGCTCGGCAAGCTCGACCCGGCCGTGCCGTTCCCGGTGGAGGCCCTCGGTCAGCCGCGTGGCCGGACCAACTCCCCGGGCAAGGTCTTCCTGCCGGACGGATGGCTGGCCAGCCGGGACGACGACACCCCGCCGGACGGCGCCGAACTGGACGACTCGGGCGGTTGACACCCGGCTCCGGGTGCCGAGACGACAACGGCCGGCCCCGTGGTGGGGTCGGCCGTGGTGCCGGTCCCCGGGGAGTCGGCGGTGAAGTTGCGCCGAAGGGTCGGCCGGGTTGGCCGGGTGCCGGTCCCCCGGGGAGCCAGCGGTGAAGTTGCCAAAGGGCCGGCCCTGGTGGGGGCCGGCCCTTCGTGGTGTGGCTTGGTGTGTCAGGAGGTCGAGTAGCCGCGGGTGGCGATCCAGTCGGCGAGGTTGTCGACGCTGATCCGGTAGGAGGCGGTGTTCGGGTTGGCCGAGTCGGCGATCGTCACGGTCTTCCCGTTGTCGTGGTAGCCGACGACGCTGATGTAGTGGCCGCCTTCGAAGGAGTGGGTGTTGCCGTCGGTGTCGGTGGTGGTGCCGGCGATGTTGGCGACCACGGCGCGGCCGTTGTCGACGGTGCGGACGATGTCGGCGCGCAGGGTGTCGGTCTGCTTGTCGTCGGCCTTCGGGTTCTTGATCTCCACCGAGTGGTAGGCGTCGTTCTTACCGGTTTCCTTGTTCAGGACCGGGGTGATGTCGTTGATGCTGTTGGTGCCGTTCTCGGTGGTGCCCATTTCCTTGGCCATGGCGTCGACGTTGATGTCCTTGCCCTGGACGGAGAG